>JAJYJR010000423.1 GCA_021789355.1 Chloroflexota bacterium
GCCGCCCCGGCGGAGGCGGGCCCCCCGCCGCTCGCCGAGCGGCCGCGACGGCCAGCGGTCAGGCCGCGGGGGTGAGGGCGTGCCGCCGGGCGCTGGCGCAGGCGGGGACTTCGCGCCGCGCTGGCCTTGGCGGGCTGAGGACCAGCGTGGGTCGCGGCCCCCGCTCGGCTTGCGGCGCTCCGGCGCAGCGACCGAGGGCTATCTGGGCGTCCGGCGCTGTGCCTGCTGCGGGCTTGCGCCGGCCTGGTTCGACGCGACCACCTGGTGCCTCTGTGAGCGGCCGCCGGAGGGGGCGACCCTGTCCGGCCCGCGCCATGAATGCTCGGCTGCGCGGCGTGTCCACCGGCACGCCTTCCGCTACCTGCTCGCCGAGCATGCTGCGGGCGGCCCCTCGCGGGCGCTGCTCCTTGCCTGTGCCTGCGGCCAGGCGCGCCGGGTCGACCTGAGCAAATCGGTCGACCCCGGCCCGGGTGGCGGGGACCGACGCTGATGTGGGGCAGCCGGCCCGGCACCGCGGTGCGGCCATCGCCGGGTGGACCGACCGGTCCCCGGTTCAGATGGCCCCGGGGGACGCCGGCGGCGGGCACCAGCGTCGGCCGGCGGGGCCGAACAGACCGTCGCGGCCGGGCGGCCGCCCGGTTGGGCGCGCGGACGGCGGGCTGATCGGTGGGTGCCACGCTGCGGGGCACGGCCGCCAAGAAGCGCCACGGTCGCGGCTGGCGGCGGCGGGACCGTGGTGGCACGCCGTGGGCGCGCCGCAAGGCCAGCTCCGTCTCGTACTGCGGCGGATCCGTCGGCGGCCCGCCTGCGGCGCGACCTGCCGCAGGAAGTCGGCGGACCGCCTCCGCCGGGTGAGACCGGGCGCCACCGTCAGTCTCCGCCGGACCACGCATGGTAATGATCACGGTGGGGTCACTTGACGTGATCATTCCCACCACGCAGGGCCGCGCTCGCTGGTCGCGCCTGCCGTGGCCCTGCTCAAGCCGCGACCTCCCGCGGCAGGCCGCCCTGTCCGGCCCCCTCTCCGCGCGCCCCGGCCATGGTGACCGAAACCCCGAGGCCCAAGCGAACCCACCGGGCCAGCTGCCCCATGGCGATCCGGGCGGCCTGCGCCTGATCGGCACAGCGCCACGCGGTCAGGGATCGCCTGCTCCCGTCGACGCAGAGCGCGAGCACCAGCACCGTGCCGCTGGCGGCCTCGTAGGCGTGCAGCAGGTTGACCACGCCCGGTGTGACCGCCATGCCGATGGCGGTGGGACTCGCGCAGGCCCCGCACCGTGGCGGGCAGTCGGCTCGGAAGGTCGCTCCCTTCCCAGTACAAGGCCGCCCGAGGGCAGCAGGCGCGGTGGTCGATCCGGGCAGCCGAGCCGCGCCAGGCGCAGCCGCAGGCGCTGCCAGGCCCGGACGCTTCTGCTGTCCGTGCGCTCGTTACCGGCGACGATTGGTTGGGTGCTTGACCCCCTTACTCCACCTACTTCTTCTTGGGCTTGGGCGGAGTTCCCCACTCGAGTTGTCCGAGCGCGATCATCTGCTCCAACTCCTCGGCATCCTGGGGCCGCCACCGGCGCACGACCGTACGAACCTTGTCGAGCGTTTCCTCCGTGGCTGACCCGAGCATGCGGCTGATGTCGGCGCTGTCCTGCGGCCGGGCGGAGATGAGCTTCATGACCACCACACAGGACAGCGTCAGGGTCGGTAGCCCAGCGACCAGGCGGTTGACCTGCGCTGCGGCGATGGCCGCCCGACCCCAGTCGCCGGGGAGGCCGATCAGGTCCAGCTCGTTGTCGCCCTTCTTCCAAGCGGTGCCGCGCAGGTCCTCGTAGAGCTGGAGGTTGCCCAGGAACTCCCAACCAGCTTCCGCGAGGGTCGGCCCTGCCGCGATGAGGTCCGCGACGCGGCACGCCAGATCGAGGTCTCCGGTCGCGCGCGGCGGCATGTAGGCGTTGGCTGCGTTCGCGCCGGTGACGGCAATCGGAAGGCGCTTGCGCTGGAGTGTTGCAGCTGCTTGTCGCCACCAGTTCATGACCGGCCTCTTCCCCTTCATCAGCTCGTAGAGCATGCTGCCCGACCCTGGACGTTGCCGGCGCATGCTGAAGTCGAGCATGGCGCGGCGAGCGGCCACCCGCTGCTCCCGGGTCGGGATCGGGATCACGGCGCTCGTCATGACCGGAGGTTTGAGCGCAACACGGGTCCGGTCAAGCTCACGCCCCCCCACGGCCAGGCCGAGCAGCGTGCGAAAGGCCGTCTGCGGGTCGCCCCGGAACTCGGAGCGGAAGCAGAACTCGTCGAGGTAGGGCGCGTAGTCAGCAGGCGGCTTGTGATAGGTCGCCAGGAGCCAGCGCTTGAAGTGGCTGATCGCCCCGTCCGCGGCCGGCGTCGCCCGACCCGCGCCGTGCTTCAGTCCAGTCGCCGGATGCGGGAGGCGCGTCCAGGCGTAGCCGGCCCGCCGCAGGCCCGCATAGCCCGCATGGCCGTCGGTGACGACTGTCGATCCCGGCGTCACCAAGTGCGACAGGAGCGGCACGAGCGTGCTGCCCTTGCGGTCCGGGATCCCCACCAGGCGTGTGCGGGAAGTCCGGCGTTCGACGACAACCAGCACGATGTGTTTGTTGGTCCCCGCGACATTGAAGCCCCTCGCCCCTGGCGCGTAGCCGCCGACCACCGTCTCGTCGGCCTCGACAGTGCCAGCGAGCGGTGGCAGGGCCAGGGACGACATCGAGCGCCGCAGGCGGCGCATCAGCGTCCAGCTCGTCTTGTGGCTCGTCAGCCCGAGTTGGCGGCCCAGGGAGAGGGCGTTGAGGCCCGGCGTCGTCGCCAGCAGATAGGCCGCCCAGAACCAGGTTGTCAGTGGCAGGTGCGTGTGATCGAGGATCGTGCCGGCGGTGACGGAGGTCTCGGTCCGACACCGCCGGCAGAGGTAGAGATTGCGGCCGCGCTCCCACGCCTCGTCCGCACCACAGTTGGGGCAGCGGAATCCGTCGGACCAGCGGCTCTCAACCAGGTAGCGGCGGCAAGCCGCGTCGTCGGGAAAGGTCGCCTGGAACTCGGGTAGCGTCCGGGGGAACAGATGGTCCGGAGTCGGTGCGCGGAACTGCCTCACACCGCGATCTTAGCGAGGTGGAGTAAAGGGGTCAGGCACTGTCGGTTGGCGATGCGGCGATGCGTGCATCGAGGCTCCCATCTTGTCCAACGTGGACACCGAAGCGGTGCCCCTTCACCCGATACAACACAGCCGCGCCCCGTTTCGTCCGGACTGCCCCTGCACGTGGTCCGCTGCGCCGTCCGTGGGCGCGCCGCCGGCGGTCGACGCACCGGGGGTCGAGGACCTGGGCGGGCAAGGGAGCCGCCGCCGCGCACGCTGCGAGGCCGCACCTGCGCGGAAAGGGGCAGCCCGGCTGCGTTCCCCCGCCGCCCGGTGCGGACAACAACGGGGCCGGAACCTGTGTTGTACAGGTGAGAGGCCCGCTCGGTTGTCGGGCCGTATGTCACGGGAGACGTCGCACGGCCACCATGCCAACCTCCATCCCTTCCTATCTCCACGATCTTCCCGATCAGCCGGTCTCGATCGAGGTGCTGCGGGCATGGTGGCGCGTGCGCCCGACGTTGGTCGCGATGGGTTGTCCGAACCGTCCCCCGCAGCTGCTGTCCGACGGCGCCTTGGGCTGGGACGACGCGAACCACGACGATCTCCCGTCATGTCTGCCGGCGGCGCTCACGGGCGCCCGGATCTCGACCATCGGGGCTGCCTCGGATGGGCAGTCCACTACCTGCTGCATGCCTACCAGGCCGCCGCGCAGGTCATCGTGCTCGAGCTCAGCGAGGGCACGGGCGGCCCGGCCTTGGTGGCCTGGATCTGCGTCGACCAGCGCGCGGCCGCCTGGGTGGCCGGCGCCCAGGCTCAGATGTGGGGCGGCTGCATCGGGCTCGACGTCTCGCTCACCATGGCCGGGACGCCCGATGGTGACGACGTCGCGGTGCTCGAGCGTCGGCAGACGGCGGCGTAGGCTGCGCGCGCTGGTCGCCACGGCTGTGGCGGCCCCACCGCAGCCAGGACCCTGGCCCAGCGGGGCCGTGTCTAAGCTGGGTGGATCCCCCCAACCCGGCCTATGGCGGCAGCTTTCCCCATGGCCCGGGTCGGTTACCTGAGCCGCAGGGATACAGGGCCGACGGCGGGCGAACGCGATCCGCGTGCCGTGTCGGGGAGGGTCGGGCGGCGCGGTCCTCCCCGGCTACCCGTCGGAATAGGGGAGGAGAGGCCCAAGGGATCGTGGCGCCGGCGTGGCGCGCGGTGATACTGGGGTCCGACAGGACGCCTTGCCGGCGGGGCGCACGATCGCCGCAGTGAGGACGACCACCCGGCCACGGGTGCGGCGCATGAGCGACCCCCGGACACGACCCCTGCCGGCGGGTGCCGGCCCACCTGCCCAGCGCGCCGGCTCGGGCCAGCCGCGCCGTGCCGACGCACCGCCGCGGGAGGCCCCGGCGCCGGCGGACCAGGTGCTTGACCGGGCGGCCGTCGAGCACCTGCTCTTCGACCACATCTCCGACGCGGTGTTCGCGACCGATCCGACCAACCGGGTGACCCACTGGAGCGCCTCCGCCGAGCGGCTCTTCGGGTACACCGCGGCGGAGGCGGTGGGCCGCCCCTTCGGGGCCCTGCTGCCCTACCGCATGGCGCGTCCTGAGGACGAGCCGGGCTTTGTGGCCGACCTTGCCGCCGGGCGCACCTGGCGGGGCACCGGCACGGTGCGCCTGCGCGACGGCCACGAGATCTGGCTGGAGTCCACGGTCCAGCCGATCCTCGCCGAGGGCCGGCTCCTGGGCTCGGTCTCGGTGAGCCGCGATGTCAGCGCCACGGTGGCGGCGCAGCGGGAACTCGCGGCGCGGGAGCGCTTCGTCGACGCGGTGCTCGACCTCGCGGCGACGCTCGTGGTGGTACGGGACGCGGCGGGCCGGGTGGTGCGCTTCAACCGCGCCTGCGAGCGGCTGAGCGGCTACGCCGCGGCGGAGATCCTCGGACGGCCGCTCGACGAGCGCCTGGTCCCCCCCGCGGAGATCGAGCCCGAGCGCGCCGCGCTGGCCCGGGTGGGGGTGGACACCGTCCCGCTCGCGTACGAGAACCACTGGGTGACCCGGGCGGGGGAGCGGCGCCTGCTGAGCTGGGAGGCCACCGGACTCGCCGACGCCCAGGGCGCGCTCAGCCACCTCATCGCCACCGGGATCGACGTGACCGACGCCCGGCGGGGCGACGAGGCGCTGCACGGGATCGAGGCGGTGGGCCGCCTGCTGGCCGTGTCGGGCCCCCTGCCCGAGGCGCTCGACGCCGTGCTCGGCGAACTGCAGGCGCGCATGGGCTACCCGTTCCTCGCGCTGTACCTGCGCGACGGCGAGGGCCTGCGCCTGGGCGCCCAGCGGGGATACCAGGCGCTGCCCGAGCGGCTCGACGCGGGGGTGGGCATCATGGGGCGGGTGTGCCGCAGCGCAAGCGCGGCCCTCGTGCCCGACGTCGCGGCGGATCCCGACTACGTGCCCG
>JAJYJR010000424.1 GCA_021789355.1 Chloroflexota bacterium
AGCGGACGTTGCCCGGCCCGGGCGTCCTCGACGGGCAGCTCGGTCGGCAGTAGACGCCGGTCGAGGTGACGCCAACGAAGAAGTACCCGTCGAACCGTCGGTCGCGGCTCATGACCGCGCGATACCGGCGATCGAACTCCGCCTGGGGATCCATGGGTGCCATGCTCCCATGGCCGGCGGCCCGGCGCTGGCGGGTTTCGGCCACGACGATCGGCGGCCCGTGACGCGGCCCCTCGCATCGGGCTGGACCGCCATCTGGGCCAGGCAGGCTGGCAGCGCCGCCGATGCCAGGGCTCCTCCGCGGACATGCCGACCGACCCTGTAGGCGGCCTCTTCGACGCCGGCTTGGGCGTCGTTCGATCAGCCGGGTGGCTGGAGCTGGTCGAGGTGGGGGAGCTGACGCTTCGGCGCGACGCCGTCGCGCTTCGACGGTTCGACCCAAGTTCAGTCGGCCGGAACGATCTCCACTGGTACGGGAAGGTCGGGCCAACCGGCGTCGGTCGTCAGAACGCGCCTCGCACCGAGTACCACCGCGGTCGCGAGGACCAGGGCGTCCGGCAACCCCAGCCGGGCGCCGTGGCGGGCGCGCAGCTCGGCAGCCTGGGCTGCGATGGGCTGCGATGGCCCGCGTGGCTGGCTCGACGGTCGCCGCGGGCGAGGGCCGAGCGGACGGCGTCGGACGCGGCAGCGTGGTGCGCGTCGCCCCCGTCGAGCACGGCGATGAGGACTCCGGCGTCGAGGACTGTCAACTCCACTCGCGCCGCAACTCGTCGAGTTCGCCGGCGGGGTACATGCCGGTCAGGGTGCCGGCGAAGCGGGCGACCGGATCATCGTCGCGGACCAGCACGACCTCCCCGGGCCCACGGACTTCGGCCCGCAGCCGATCGCCTGTGCGAAGCCCCGCCTGCGCGAGGGCATCTTGCGGGATCGTCACCTGGTGCTTGGCGCTCACGCGGGTGTAGCCACGCTGGCGCTTGGCCTTTACTCGCAACTCCATGAGCAAAGCTTTGGCCTGAATGACCGGCGTGCTCAGACTGATCCGCGGATCGACCCGAGCACCCAGGGGCCGTCCCCGGTTGGTCGGGGCGAGCCCTCTCGCCCCGACCAACCTCCACCACACCGCCCACAACCCGCACTGTCCTGATCCCACGCGTCGATGCCCTCATTCTCCGTGGCAGCGTCGTCCGCGCACCGATCCTGCCATGTCCTGATAAGATCACCACGAAATGCGAAACGTGGTGGATCGGACCAGGCTTGATCGGCAGGGACGTCTCGTCATCCCCGCACGGGTGCGCGCCGCTGCAGGGCTGACGGCCGGGAGCCCGCTCGCGGTGCGCGCCAGCCACGGCCGGGTGATCGTGGAGCCCCTCGACACCATCGAGCGGAAGATGTGGCGGGCTGCGGCGCGTGCGCGCCCGGGCGATGCGACAGCGGAGCTGCTGGAGGAACGGCGGCGCGAGGCCACGAGCGAGCACTGAGGTGCCCGCCGGATCGCCTGTCGTCCTCGATGCCTCCGCGCTCGTGGCGTACGCGCGAGATGAGCCGGGGGCCCGGATCGTGGCGGCGCGCCTGCGCAGCAGCGGACGGGTGCTCGTCTCGGCGGTCAACTGGGCGGAGGCAGCCGGCAAGCTCCGCGACTACCGGATGACGCCCGCGATCCTTCGCCAGGCGCTGGCTGCGGTCGCGACCGAGATCATCACGTTCGCCGAGGCGGACGCCGACGACGTCGGTGCGTTGACGCCTCGACTGCGCCTGCTCGGTCTCTCACTGGGCGACCGGGCGTGCCTGGCACTCGCGCTCTCGATGAATGCCACGGCCCTGACCGCGGACGAGTCGTGGAGTCGCCTGGATCTCGACGGGCTCCTCGTCGAGCTGATCCGGTAGGCTGCACCCGCGCGTCAGGCACCGGTTTGCGACGCCGCCGGTTTGTCGGGTCGAGCCCGCTCGCCCTGACCCGCAGACAGGAACCGCCCCCTCTATAGGTCGCTCTCGACCTTCCGCCATATGGAGATGTGCTTCCTGCTCTCGCTCGTGAAGACCGTCCGGTCCCAGTCTCCCCACCGTTCGACGAGCCGCATCCCCGCAATGCGCGCCATGAGCTCGAGCTCCGCGGGCCACGCATACCGGAACGGCTCGGCGGCGCGACGCACTCGTCCATCGGCCAGGAAGTAGGCGTGGTGGGACCACAGGCGCTGGCTGGCCACGTCGTACTCGTCGATCCCGAGATGCGTGTCGCTGCGATCGAAGACCGTGAACCGCTCGCCACGTCGGAGCCCGGGAAACGGCATCTCGACGAGGAAGTGGCCGCCGGGCGCGAGGTGCGCGGCCGCGTTCTGGAAACAGGCGACCTGCGCCTCCTGGGTCGTCAGGTTCATCAGGGAGTTGTAGGCCAGGAAGACCAGCCGGAAGGAGCCGGCACCCGGTGCCTGCGCGGTGGTCATGTCGCCGAGGATGACGGGGATCGATGCCTCGTCGCCGCCTGGCTTGCTCCGCAGCCGCGCGACCATCGCCGGTGATAGATCGATCCCGACCACCCGGAGCCCGCGCCGGGCGAGCGGCACCCCGACCCGACCCGTGCCGATCGCGAACTCGAGCACGGGGCGGCCGGCGGCGAGTTCCGCGAGCACATCGAGCTGCGGGTTCAGGACCGTCGGGTCGAACAGGTCCCCGTTGTCCTCGTCATACGTTGCGGCGACGTCCTCGCCGAACCAGTCTTCGGTCTCCGTACGGCAAGGCTACCTGTGTGCCGCGCCAAGCGCCGGCTGCGCTCGATGACGAGAGCCCAATTGGTCAGGCGGCGCCACCAAGCGCGTGGTACAGCCAGTCGGGCACCACGATGCGGGTGGTGGGACCGGGAGGTTCAAGTCCGCTCGCGGTCCCGACTACGGAGTTGGATGACCGACCCCAGGGGCGTACTCGCCCGGACCGAGCCGCCGTCTCCTGGACCACGGATGGGTCGGCAGCAGCCGGAATGCGTGCCGGCGGCCCTTGACGACAATCCGTCATGGCGGACGATGAAGGGACCTCGGACGCAGACCATTCGTGGCCGAGCAGACAACGGACACGGATGAGGTGCACATGATCGAGCACTCCGACGAGAGCTACGACCACGGCGCGGCCCACGCCGACGGCGGGGCGCACGAACACGACCATCCCCACGACAACGGCCATCTTCACGACCACGATCACGCTGAGGCGAGGCTGGCGCGCCTGGCCGGGATCTTCGTCGGCCATAGCCACGACCCGGGCGACTCGATCGACGATGCACTGGGGAGCGACGCGCGGGGCATCCGGGCGCTCAAGCTCTCGCTGCTGCTGCTCGGGATCACTGCGGTCGCGCAACTCGCTGTCGTGCTTGTCTCGGGCTCGGTCGCGTTACTTGCCGACACGATCCACAACTTCTCCGACGCGCTCACGGCGATCCCGCTGTGGATCGCGTTCATGCTCGGCGCCCGTGCCGCGACCCGTCGATACACGTTCGGCTACCGTCGGGCCGAGGACCTGGCCGGTCTGTTCGTCCTTCTCATGATCGCGGGATCGGCGCTGCTCGCGGCTTTCGAGTCCATCAGCCGGCTCACCCACCCCCAGCCGATCACGAATGTCCCGATCGTCCTGGCGGCTGGGCTCATCGGGTTCGCGGGTAACGAGGCCGTCGCCCTCTACCGGATCCGCGTTGGCCGCTCGATCGGATCGGCCGCGCTCGTAGCCGACGGGTACCACGCGCGGACCGACGGGCTCACCTCGCTGGCGGTCGTGGCCGGCGCGCTCGGCGTCGCGGCCGGCTACCCGCTCGCGGACCCGCTCGTCGGACTGCTCATTACCGCGGTCATTCTCGTCGTCCTCAAACAGGCGACCGCCCAGATGCTCGGGCGGCTGATGGATGCCGTCGAGCCCGAGCTGGTCGAGCAGGTCGAGACGATTGCCGCGTCGGTGCCCGAGGTCCAATCGGTCGATCGCCTGCGCCTGCGCTGGCTGGGCCACGCGCTCGAAGCCTCGATGGCGATCACGGTCGATTGCGACATGACCGTCGCCGAGGGACATCGCGTGTCGGAGGAGGTCCGGCACCGTCTCCTCCACGAGGTGCTCCGGCTCGACACCGCGGTCATCCACGTGAACCCGTGCGCGCACGCAGGTGAGGATCCGCATGCCCTGACCCGGCATCACGACCCGCTGGCAGGGCGCGCGGCGGAAGCTACCGAAGGAGGGCCGGCACGATGAAGTGGGTTACCCGTGAACACGCGAGAACCGACCGGATCGCCTGCCCGTGGCTCATCCGGAAGTTCATCGACCCTGAGGCCGAGATCGTGTATGTCGGCCGGGACGAGGTCCTCGCCTTCGCCGAGCAGGAGAACGCAATCAGCTTCGACGCACCGGGCGCGCGCTACACGCCCAGCGCCAGCTCGAACTCGAACTCCCGGTGTACGACGCGCTCTACGCGTGGGCGCAGCACGAGATCGCGAACAGATAGCCCGTCGCGGGTCAGCGCCCCGCCTGGATCCGCGGCGTGATCAGGCCACGCCGGCGAACGCATCGGCGACCCATTCGGGCACGGCGATGCGGCATGTGGGAACGGCAGGTTCAAATCCTCTCGCCCCGAGGTGGGGCGAGGCGGATCTCGAGCGTGGGATTACGCTGGTGCGGGCCTCCTGGGCGTTCTTCGACGGCGTCGCGGCGCGGGTCTCGCCGGAGATGCGCAGGGGGCCGCGCGGGGGAGGACGGGACCGCGACCGGATCGTCCGCAACGCCATCCGCACCGAGAGCGAGTACTTCGCCAAGCAGGTGGGGCTGCGAATACCCGAGCGTGTGGCGCTCACGCCGGACCGCGGCCCTGGCGAACCACGATGCCAGCGCCAGCGGTGGTACCATACACCCGTGGACAAGACGACGATCTACCTGCCCGCAGACCTCAAGTCGGCGATCCGGAGGGCGGCCCGGCGACGCGGCGTATCGGAGGCCGAGGTGATCCGCGACTCGATCCGCAGCGCGGTCGGCGGCGAGCGACCGCGTCCGCGCGGAGGCCTCTTCGGCAGTGGAGCGCCGATCGCACGGGAGGCGGACGACCACCTGGCGGGCTTCGGCGAGCGATGATCGTCGACACGAGTGCCCTCCTCGCGTTCTTCGACACCGACGAGCCGGACCACGACGCCGTTTCACGTGTCATCGACGCGGCGACCGAGCCTCTCGTCGTCTCCCCGTATGTCGTGGCCGAGCTCGACTACCTCGTCGGATCGCGCCTGGGCGTTGCGGCCGAACTCGTCGCGCTGACCGAGCTGGCGGGCGGGGCCTGGGATCTGGCCGCGTTCGGCGTCGAGGAACTGGCGGAGGCCGCCTCGGTCGTCGAGCGCTACGCGGACCAGTCGATCGGCGTCGCCGACGCGTCGAACGTGGTCCTCGCAGCGCGCTACCAGACCAGGGACATCGTGACCCTGGACCGGAGACACTTCGAGGTCGTGCGGCCACTCGGCGGCGGTCGCTTCGCGATCCTGCCGTAACGCCGCGATCCGCCTGCAGCCG
>JAJYJR010000012.1:0-16729 GCA_021789355.1 Chloroflexota bacterium
GTGATCGCGCCGCCCAACCTGCAGGAGACCCCCGAGGAGCTCCTCAAGCACGTGCAGGCGAGCGCGACCCCCAACAACACCCTGATCACCATCACCGCCCAGGACGGCAACCCCGCCCGTGCCGCGGCGATCGCCAACGACCTCGCCGACGCGCTCATCGCGGCCTCGCCCGCCCTCCAGGGCCGCCAGGCCAGCGTGCTGCAGTCGGTGGACGCCGACCTCCAGGCCACCCAGCAGCAGATCGACCAAGCCCAGGCCGAGGTGCAGCGCCTATCCGCCCTGCCCAGCCGCACCGCCGACCAGGAAACGCAGCTGCAGTCGCTGCAGAACCAGCTCACCGCCCTGCGTCAGACCTACGCCAGCCTCCTCGCCTTCTCCTCGAACAACTCCCCCAACCTGCTCAGCGTGGTCGAGCCCGCCGTCGCACCGCCTCAGCCCTCGTCGCCGCGACCGCTCCTCAACACCCTGCTGGCCGCGATCGTCGGGCTCATGCTCGCGGTGGGCGTCGCCTTCGTGATCGAGTACCTCGACGACAGCCTGAAGACCGCCGACGAGGTGGAGGGGACGGTGGAGCTCCCCACCCTCGGCGCGATCATGCGCATGAAGGGCGACGCGGGTCGCAGCGAGATCTACCGACTGGCCACCCTGCTCCAGCCGCGCTCGCCGGTCGCGGAGGCCTATCGCACCCTGCGCACCAACATCGAGTTCGCCGCCGTGGACGAGCCGGTGCGGACCCTGCTCGTCACCAGCTCGATCCCGTCGGAGGGGAAGACCACCACCGCGGCCAACCTCGCGGTCGCCTTCGCGCAGGCCGGTCGGCAGGTCCTGCTGGTCGACGCCGACCTGCGCAAGCCCGGCGTGCACCGCATCCTGGACCTGCCCAACGCGCACGGCCTGACCACCCTGCTGCGCAGCGACGACGTGGGCGTGGACGCGCTCACGCACGCCTCAGAGCAGGAGCATCTGCGCGTCCTCACCACCGGGTCGCTGCCCCCCAACCCCGCCGAGCTGCTCGGCTCGCAGCGCTTCCGGAGCGTGCTCGCGCGCCTGGTCGAGTCGGCCGACCTGGTCATCCTCGACAGCCCGCCGCTGCAGGCGGTGACCGACGCCGCGATCCTGTCGGCGCTGGCCGACGGCACCCTGCTCGTGGTGGATGCCGGGCGGACCCGTCGCGGTGCGGTGCGGCAGGGACGCGAGGCACTCGCCAAGGCCGGCGCCCGGGTCCTGGGCGTGGCTCTCAACCGGCTCAGCGAGCGCGTCTACTCCGACTACTACCAGTACTACGGCGACTACTACGGGAAGGCGACGGAGCAGGGCGCCGAGCCTGCGGCCCAGCGGCAGCCCAAGCCCGGCGCGGTGGCCAAGTAACGGCGCGGGGGACAACCTGCGGCACCAGCGCAGCCGTGTGGTGCCATGAGCCAATGTGGCGACGAGACTACGGCACCGAAGAGGAGTGGCGTCGATCCAGGATCGCTTGCTTCCGGAGACCGAGCCCATGTGAGTCGATGGTGGGCGACCGGGAGGTGAGGAGGGTACTGGGGCGAACTGAGCTCATGGTCTGGTCAGCACCCGTATCTCGCGAATCCGAGCCCGCGGTGGGCGGGGCCTCAGACACAGGCCGCCTCACTTACGCTGCGGCTGCCCCCTCGCGGCACATAACGATCGCACGATGTCATGACAGCGGGCCAGGACTCGCTTCCCTGTCCAGACCTACCATCGCGGTGGCACCATGATCTTCTCTCGCCCCGAAAGGGCAGGAACTGTCGTGTGGAGTGCCCCGCAATCCACGCGGCGTCTGCCGGCGACCGCGATCTGGTTTCTGATCGTGCCCTTGTCGACTGGAGCGTTCATCGGCCTCGCAAGCCGAACGATGCTGGCTATAGTCGGCGCGACCGTCGGGCTATCCCTTGTGGCGCTCGTGAGCGCGCTGAAACCACGTGCTGCAGTGGCCTTCGTGTTTGCGGCGTCAATGCTCGGGGGACTGACCTTCCGCACCTCAGTGGGCGTCCTGCGAATTGACCAGGCAGTTGTCTTGCCAGCTCTCTGTGGAGTCATGGCAAGATGGGTCGCGGATCGCGGCAACACCCGGCCTACTGGTAGATACAGCGCTTGGCCGCTCTCCATTAGCCTCGCGTTGTACATACTTGCCAACCTGCTTTCCTCTCTGCTCGTAGCAGTCAACGTTGCGTCAAGCCTTCGCGTGGTGTTGTGGTTGTCGCTTTCATTTGCCGCCTACGTGATGACAATCATCATCGCTCGTAGGTACTGCTCCATTCGCGTTCTTCTGAATGACATCGTGTTGATTGGGACTGCTGCATCCGCCGCAGCTATCGTGCTCTACGGTTTGGCCCTCCTAGGCTGGTCATCTTTCGGAGTTCAATCCGACTCGATGTCGCCTCAGCTGGCGGCAAAAGGGACTTTCTATGAGGCGAACCTATTGGGCAGCTTCGCCGCGATGACGACGATCCTCGCCATATCGCAGCTCGTCCATGCTGCGGGAGACTCGAATCGAAGGCGAGCCCTGGTCTACGTGGCTACAGGTCTGAGCGTGACGGCCGCCTATCTCAGCCTCACACGTGCCGCTTGGCTTGGGCTGGCTGCGGGAGCCACGGTCGTCCTACTGTTCGCTCGGCCGGCGTCTGGCAGGACCCGGATAATTGCACGAACGATCCTCGTTCTGACTGCCTGCGGGCTGGTGATGCTTGTAACCGGCGCGGGGTGGCCCCTCCTTGATCGCCTCGCGTCTTTGTTGAACGACAGCACGGGCACGATCGCCTATCGGACGGCGGAATACGCTCAAGCCATGAGCCTAATTCCGCAGCATTTCTGGATCGGCCTCGGGACTGACTCGTTCGGACAGCGCTTTGTGGATCCGACTCAGGATTATGGCCGAGCTTACCTAGGCGGTCTCCTAGTCGCGACCCTGTGGGACGTCGGTATCGTCGGCTTCGGGTTACTTCTTGCCTCGTTCGGCATCTTGGTTAGTAGCCTATGGAGGGCTTCGACAGCCGCCGACCGTGTGGTGCGCGCCCAGGTTGTCGGTCTCGCTGGCGCGTTCACATGTGTGCTGATCGCGTATCAGGCCACCAACGGCTTCTGGTTCTCGTACAACTGGGTCCTCATGGGGCTTGCCGTGTCTGTGCCCGTCGCTGAGGCCGCGCGCCCTCTTGGGCCCAACGCTGCGAGGGTGGTTGGGAGTGCGATGCCGACTGGACGAGGGCGCGTTGCACACTGAGCGCCTGCGCCATGGTTGTGTAGTTACCGGTCGTGTTGGCTTGGACGTCACTCCTTTGGCCTCATCTCACGCGATCCGAGGCATCGGCAGATACGTCGGCGGTATCCTCGACGCCCTGCTGTCGACGCGGCCCGATTGGTGCCGTGATCATCTGGACTTGCTTGCTGCCCACGGCCAAGAGGCGCCGCATGGAGTGCACGTAGTCTGGAGGTCACGTCGAGCCTCGTTCCGGCCGCAAGACGTTGGTTGGGTGGTCGCCGCGATGTCGGATCGAGCCATCGCCCGCCGGGCTCGAGTGGGGCTCTGGCATGAGACTGACCCTGGAAATCCACTTGGGCCGGGCACGGCCGGCCGTGCCCTCGTGACCGCGTACGACTTGCTTCCCTTGCTGGAGCCGGCGCTCATGGAGCGGGTCCGGCCGCACCGTCGGCTCGCCTATCGGCTGTATCTCCGGCGCCTTCGCACTGCGCGCCACGTGCTGGCGATCTCGCACGCGACCGCGACCGACCTCCGCTCGGTGCTCGGGATCCCGCGAGAGAGGATCAGCGTGGTATATCCGGCCGTTCGAGGCCTTGGCCTCATACCAGAGCACGGCCACCACTCTGCTAGCGATCAGACAGAGCCCGCGATCGTCTTCGTCGGAGTGCCCGATCCACACAAACGGCCCGAGCTGGCGGTAGAGGCGTTCGCTGCGTACCGACGGATGGGCGGAACCAGGCCTCTAGTATTCGTCGGACACCACCCGCCGGCGGAGCGCTTGCGGCTGCGCCGCCTCGCGGAGACCCGCCGACTGACCGCCGACGTCGAGTTCTGGGATGTGGTTGACGACGCGAGACTCGCGGGTCTGTGTGCCAACGGGATCCTGCTGGCCCTGTCAACGCGAGAAGGCTTCGGGTTGCCTCCCGTCGAGTGCCTCCTGTCCGGCGGGCGAGTGGTCGCGACGCCAAGTCCGATCTACCGCGAGGTGCTGGCTGATGCGGCCATGTTCAGTCCTGACGACTCACCCGACGAGATAGGCCTATGTCTTCTGGCGGCGGAGGGAACACCGCCAGACCAACGCGCCGTGCGAGACCTTGGGAAGCGGTACTCTCCGGCATCAGCGGCCAGCGGGCTGATCCGGGTCTACGAATCGCTCTTGGCGTGAGGCTGGGTTTCGATCTGAGCATCCTGCGGCATCCGTATGGCGGAACGGCCCGCTACGCGGAGGAGTTGCTCGCGGCAATGACGGCCACCTGCCGTCCTGACGACGCGCTCACTATCCACCGGGGCTGGCGCCGCCTGCGTCGAGGCCACTGGCTGTTGCGATACGCCAATCTGGCATCAGACATGGCGTGGACGACCACAGGTGTCCCGGCCATCGCGCTCCACCAGCATCTCGACACTTGGTACTCGCCCTCGAACATCATCCCGCCCGTGCTGCACCGTCCTGCGATCGTGACGATTCACGATGTCAACTTCCTTCTGCAGCCCGACGCCTACGACCGAGGGTATGCGCGATACGCCGAGGCCATGTTCCGAATGTCCGCTCGCCGTGCCGCGCGCGTGATCACCGATTCCGATTTCTCCCGCGATCAGCTGATCGACGCCTTCGGTGTGCCGAGGGATCGGGTTGTCGTGGTCTACCCCGGCCTCGACCATGCGCTGACAGCGAAGGCGCACCCCACACCCGTACTTGGTTTGCCCCCAAGGTATGCGCTATTCGTCGGACAGACAGAGCCACATAAGAATGTCGGCCTCCTGCTGGACGCCTGGGAGGAGGGCGCCCCCGCGCAATTGGATCTCGTCATAGCGGGGCAGCCCGGGCGAGAGCATGACCAGATCGTCCAGCGGGCGGCCCGGCCGCCGTTGGCCGGCCGAGTCTTCGTCCTTGGGAAGGTCTCGTCAGGGCAACTCGAGACGCTCTACGCTCGCGCGACCTGCTTCCTGTCGCCGTCCCGGGCTGAGGGTTTCGGGTTCCCGCCCTTGGAGGCGATGGCCCGTAGGGTGCCAACAGCTGTCGCGCGCGCTGGAAGCCTGCCGGAGGTCACTGCTGACGCTGCCCTCACCTTTGATCCGGGCGATCCCCTAGAGTTGGCCTCCCGGGTAGTCGAGATGGCGACAGACTCGGACGTTCGATCATCATTGATCGCCGCGGGCGTCAAGGTGTCGGGGAGATACCGATGGAGAACAGCTGCGGAGGCGGTCTGGGCGGTGGCTCGCGCCGCGGGTGGCAACTCCCGTCCATTGCCATGAGAGAATCCCCACGGTGGCGAGGAGCGCTGCGTGCGGCAGCCTGCACGGCACGGTCTGGCTGTGACTCCCACGAAGGTTGCATACAAGCGCTGCATATGGGTGATGCCAAGGGTCATCACAGTCGAGGTCTGGTGGAGGAGCTCCAGCGCACAAACGCTGCGGCTGAGCCTGACATTGTTCATTGCTTGGAGGCAGCGACACGTGCCAGATGATCTCGAGTACGCCGAGTTTGAGGTCATTGTCGAGTGTCCCCTTTGCCGCGGTGGTCGGTTCCGGAACGTTGATCGCGTCGCTAACGTGGTCACCTGCGTCAACCGCAGCTTCCGCTTCGTTTCTCCTCGTCCAACTCAGAGAGAGATCGCTCGAGGCTACTCAACGCCGACGTCGTACGCTACGTGGCTGACCCAGACCCAGCCTCGGCTCGAACTGTGGCGGCGGCGGTTCGAAGCCGTCATGGAGTCACGACCATCTGGATCTCTCTTGGATGTAGGTGCCGGCCTCGGTACTTTTCTCTCTATCGCGCGCGACCGAGGGTGGACGGTTGCTGGAACTGAGGTCTCGTCCACCGCGATCCGATATGCAGCCACGGCGTATGGGATCGAACTCATGTGTGGCCAGCTCGACGAGACCGAGTTCGCAACACGATTCGATGTCATCACACTGTGGCATGTGCTCGAGCATGTCCCGGACCCGGTTGTCACGCTCCAGGCCGTTCGGCGACTGCTTGCGCCGCGCGGGCGAGTTGTGCTCGCCCTCCCCAACGACTCGGCACCCGCCCAAGCCTTGTCTTCTGTCGTGCGTCTCGTTCGGCGCGCGTCGCGCCGACGCACGCAGCCGCGGTATGAGCGCCTGACGCCCGGGACCGAGTCTCACTTGAGTCACTTCACTCCGGGGACCATCCGGCTCGCGCTCAGAGAAGCAGGCCTTGAGCCCGAGATGGAGGACGTAGATGATGCGGCGCCGCTTCGCTCGGGGTTGGGTCATCTTGTCTTCAACGCGAGGCGCACATTGACGCATGCAACGCCCTGGAACTTCGGCGCAGAGATGCTCCTTGTGGCGCGAGTCGAGGGTGCGTAGCGCTCCACGCCTAGCTCATCATGGGCTGCTCGGGGTTGCAGAAGTCGAGGCGGGCCACGAGGGTCGGGTCGCATCACTGCTCAAGCGTCGCGCCCGGGCTCGGAAAGTAACCGCTTCAGGGGCGGGCAGAAACGTCTGCCTCCGCCTCCGCGACTAAGTCGGCGAGCGTCCGATGTAGCGGGATCTCCGGCCGCCAGCCCGTGAGTTCGGTGAGGAGCACGGCGCTGCCGCAGATCTCCGGTGGATCGTCCGCCCGGACGAGTGCTGGATCGATCTGGACAGAGGCAGCGATCCCGGCCATCGCGCATAGATGTTCGATCAACGAACGGATCGTCTCCGCTCGTCCCGTTGCAACGTTGACCACGACCGGATCGCTACCGAGCCGGCCGGCCGCGGAGGCCTCCAGCAGCAGGCGGTAG
Organism: Chloroflexota bacterium; assembly: GCA_021789355.1. The sequence continues at coordinate 6,964 of JAJYJR010000012.1, forward strand.
GCCCGGACCACGTCGCGGACGTCGCCGATATCGCGCCGAACGTCTACGTTGCCTGCACGGATGACAGTCGCCTCGCCCCGCTGCACGGCGAGCACGCGCCGTGCCATCGCCGGAATCACGAAGATCGGCCGCTGCCCGGGACCCGTGTGATTGAACGAGCGTGTCACGACAGTTGGGAAGCCCCAGCGGATCCCGGCCTCGACGGAAACACCCTCTTGGGCCGCCTTGGAGACCGCGTAGGGCTGCCTCGGGTTCAGCGGCGCAGACTCTCGCAAGGGAAGGTCCTCCGGCCGCGGGGAGCCGTAGACGTCAGAAGAACCGGCGACCAGTACCGGCGGGCGTAGGCCCAGCTCTCGGAGCGCCTCGAAGACCGCGATCGTGCCAACGACGTTGACGCGGAACGCCTCAGCTGGGTCGCTCCGAGCGTCCGGAGCGAAGGCCATGCCGGCGAGGTGAACGACCGCGTCCGGGCCCCCTGCGAACCAACGGACCAGGCCTGCGCGATCCGTGATGTCGAGTTCGCTCGGTCCGGGTGCAGCTACGACCTGGTGCCCGGCGGCAACGAGCTCGCTCTGAAGCCAACCCCCGACGAAGCCGATGGCGCCAGTGACGAAGACCCTCATCGAGCGCTCTCCCCTCAGCGGGCGACGGACGACGGCACCTCCACTGGCGCACTGCCGACGGACCGCGCCTTGAGTCGCGCGACGTCGGCGTCCACCATCATTTCGATAAGACCCTGGAAACCGACCTCCGGGGCCCAGCCGAGGATCGATCGGGCACGGCTCGCGTCGCCTAGGAGGTGGTCCACTTCGGCTGGTCGGTAGAAATCTGGGTCGACGACGACATATCGCTGGTAGTCGAGTCCCAGACGCCCGAAGGCCGCCTCGCAGACTTCGCGGACCGTGTGCGCCACCCCCGTCGCGACGACGAAGTCCGTCGGCTCGTCCTGTTGGAGCATCGCCCACATCGCCCGGACGTAGTCCCCAGCGAAGCCCCAGTCTCGCTCGGCGTCTAGGTTGCCCAGTCGCAGCTCGACCGCAAGGCCCAGCTTGATCCGAACCGCGCCGTCGGTGATCTTGCGGGTTACGAACTCCAATCCCCGACGCGGGGACTCGTGGTTGAAGAGGATGCCGGAGACCGCATACATGCCGAAGCTCTCGCGGTAGTTCACCGTCAGGAAGTGACCGTACGCCTTGGCGACGCCGTACGGACTGCGTGGATGGAACGCCGTTTGCTCAGTTTGGGGAACTTCTCGAACCTTGCCGAACATCTCACTGGACGAGGCCTGATAGAAGCGAATCGTCGGGTCTGCCTGACGCACCGCCTCAAGGATGCGTGTCACGCCCAGCCCAGTGAACTCACCGGTGAGGACCGGCTGATTCCAAGATGTGGGCACGTAGCTCTGCGCGGCGAGGTTGTAGACCTCGTCAGGCTGGACGGTCTGGATCGCGGTGCTCAACGAGGCCTGATCCAAGAGATCTCCCTGGATCAGCACCAGTCGGCCACTGAGGTGCTCGATCCGCTCGCTGGAATCGGTGCTCGAGCGACGGGTCATGCCGACAACGCGGTAGCCCTTCTCGAGCAGGAATTCTGCGAGGTACGAACCGTCCTGACCGGTGATACCGGTGATGAGTGCAGTCTTCGCCATGTCTGCGAGTATACGTAGATCCCCGCCACGGACGCGCCGAGCCCAGAGCGCTGCCTCAGGCTTCGATGATGGAGCGGAACCAGCCCTCGTAAGCGTCAGTGATAGCGTCCCACGCGTATAGCTCGCGGGCGCGCTCGTGGGCTCGCCTCCCCAGTTCCTCCGCCAAGGACGGGTCGTCAAGCAACGCCTGGAGTTGGTCAGCCAGTTCGCCCGACCCACAGTAGTACCGTCCCGAGTCGCCCAACGTCTCGCGATGCTCGGGCACGTCGTTCGCAAGGATGGCGTTGCTGTAGCCCATGGCCTCGACCAGGGCCGGGTGCGTGCCGCCCACCTCTGTCGCCTGAACGTACGCGGTGGCGTGGGAGCGGAGGATGCGGTAGCTCAACCCATAGACAGCGCCCAGGAACCTGACGCGCGGATCGACCGTCGCGTGAAGCGCCGTGATGTAGTCCGACGCGTACGGGGCGTCGCCCACCATGGCGAGCGGCAGATCCGTCTGGACGTTCGCATACGCCTCGACAACAATATGTGCGTTGTTCTCCGGCTCTAGGCGACTGACGTACAGCACGTACCGGCCGGGATCGAGCCCGAAAGTCGAAAGTGTACCGTCGTCGGGGACCAGCTCCAAGTCGGTCCCGTACGGTAAGAACTTGGTCTCCCGCCCGTACGTGTCGACGTAGTATCGCTGGATCACTCGGGCATCTGTGACCACGTTGACTGGCAGATGCGCGGCCGTCCAGGCGCACAAACGATAGTACGCCTTGCCGAGCGGGCTCCACTTCCCGCGCTTCCACTCCAGCCCGTCGACGTTGAGGACGACACGCCGCCCGAACAGTCGAAGCAGGATCACCGCCGGTACATTGGCCGAGTTGCAGACGTAGATCAAGTCGTAATGCGCGGTTAGGGCGTGGAACGCCGCAAACAGCGAATGGACAACGGTCTCGAGGTACTTAGACCGTGGGGCCGGGAGTCGGACCACTCGAATTCCAAGGTGCTCGCGGGTTCCGCGTGGCACCGATCGGCTGCGGCCATAGACCGTAACTTCGTGCCCGCGTTGGACAAGTCGCCGGCCGAGCTGCTCGGCGAACGTCTCGAAGCCGCCGTAGTTCGCTGGGACGCCCCGGATGCCGAGGATGGCGATGCGCATAATGGCGTGATGGTACCTGCGTTCCACCACATCCGAGTGGCGCTTGACGCCCACGTTGTCGGCCGCCGCGAGACTGGCAACGAGACATACATCGTCAACCTTGCCGAAGCACTCGAGCGGCGTGGAGATGTGGATCCGACCGTTTATCTCGACGCCGGAACGGCTTGGCCCGGGCCGACAGCGCTCGACCGGCGCGACCTACACTGGCGGGCACCCCAAGTGCGCGTTCCACTCGAGCTTCCGCTTCGGGCGAAGCGTGATGGCGCGCAGTTGCTCCACGTGCAGTACGTTGCACCTCCGGTCGCCCGAATGCCGGTTGTGACGGCCATCCACGACGTGTCGTTCGAGGACGTCCCGAGCTTGTTCGCGCGCCGGACGGCGATGCGCCTGAAGCTCACCGTCCGCTCGTCGGCGCGTCGCTCGGCTGCCGTGATCACGATCTCGGAGTTCACGCGCTCCCGCATCAGTCACCATTACGGCATCGACCCGAAGCGGATTGTCGTCACGCCGCTGGGGGTCGGCGAGTTCTGGGGCCCGGTCACCGCGGCCGATGGCGCACGACATCTCCCTTCGCTCGTGCCCCAGGGTCGATACGTGCTCGCGGTCGGGAACCTCCACCCGCGGAAGAACATCCCGCGCCTGATCCGGGCCGTGGCGGTCGCCCGCGCCCGTGGTGCCGGCGACCTACACCTTGTGCTCGCGGGCCAGCGTGCCTGGCGGGCCACAGACGTTGATGCCGTCATCGACGCAGCCCACGGTCACAGTTGGGTGCACGAGCTCGGTTACGTGAGTGCTGAGACGCTTCGTGCCCTCTACTCCACCGCACATGTCGTGGCTTACCCCTCGACGTACGAAGGCTTCGGCCTGCCCGTGCTGGAGGCCCTTGCGTGTGGTGCCGTCGTGGTCGCGGCAAACACAACGGCCATACCTGAGGTTGCTGGCGATGCGGCCGTTCTGGTCGACCCACTCTCGATCGAGGCGATTGCGGAGGGCGTGCTCAGGGCGTCGGCGGACGCAGCACTCAGGGCGCGACTCCGAGTTGCAGGCCCGGCTCGTGCCAAGGCGTTCACGTGGGAGCGATGTGCAGAGCGGACGGTCGAGGCGTACCGGCTCGCTCTGTCGCTCTCGACGTGACGGCCGGGCCCTCGCCAGGTCGGGATCTCCGGGACGACGACAGCGACTGGCCGTCGATGGATCGGTCCGCGCTGGTGGCGCTGCTCAAGGGCTACGGTCTCCGAGAAGTGCGCGTCACCTACCGGATCTCGCCGCTCCGGCGGGTCGGGCGGACAGGGAGGTCTGAGCGCGACTTCCGGGCTGACTGGCGTCCGTGGGTACTATCCACCAGACGTCCCGCGGTTCCCCAGCGTCGCGTGGCGCCGCCTTGGTCCGTGTCGTCGACGAGATCGAGCATTGTCTAGGTTGAGTTTCCGGCGATCATGCTCGGCGCCAGTTTCTGCGCTGCGATGGTGCGCCGATGACTGAGCCGACCATCAACAGCACTATGCCGGCCAAGAGCCGGCCGGACCGTTTGGGCCCTCCGCCGAAGCGGCATCGCGTCGCCTCAGTCCGCTACTACCTCCAGGCCGGCCAGGCGCCATTCCTCCTCGGAGCCGCCGTCGTCCTTCCTCGGGTGACAGGCCTCCTCACCGTCCCCATCTACACCCGTCTCCTCGGGCCCGAGGACTTCGGCCGGTATGAGCTTCTGACGTCCGTCATCGCCTTGCTATACACGACCTGCATCCTCGGTTTGGACTTCGCCATGTCGGTGCGGTACTTCATCCATGACGAGCCACAACGGCGCCGAGACGTGGCATCCGCGGTGCTTGCCGCCGCGGCGTCCTCGCTCGTCGCCACGAGCTTGCTCGGAGCCTCAGCGGGTCTACTCGGGCCGCTTGTTCTCCAATCGTCCAACGGGGGCCTCCCGTTCGCGATCGTGGTCGCGGCCGTTCCATTCAACGTGCTCGGAGGCGTCCTCGGAATGTACCTCCGCCTCCGATTCCGTGGACTGGCGTTCTTTGGCGCCATCGTCGGGGGTGCCGTGGCCGGCACCGCGACCGGGGTCATTCTCGTAGTCGCATGCCATTGGGGTCTCGTGGGCGCCACCGTCGGGCTAAGCGCCATGTACGTCATTACGTTCTTCCTGCTCGCATTCAACGTGCTTGGGCTGCTGGACCTCAGGGCCGCTACCAGAACAACGGCGCTTCGACTCATCCGACTCGGCGCCCCGTTAATCCCTGCGGGCGCAGCAAGCTGGGCCTTTGCCCTCGCGGATCGCTTCTTCGTGGCGGCTTTCGTTGGGCTCACCGAGCTCGGGCTGTACGCGGCCGCGGCTCGTCTCGCCACCATCCTTGCGGTCGTGCAATTCGGCTTCTTCGCGGCCTGGGGTCCGATCGCACTTCGCTGGGGAACCTCCGTGGATCGGGACCGCCGCTACGCCGCCTCTCTGCGTCTGGTCGCCATCGCGGGTGGAGCGGCGGTCGCTGCAGTCAGCTGGCTGGCGAGGCCCCTCCTATGGCTCTTGGCCGGCCCGGCCTATGTGGGCGCTTCCGATGTTGTCTGGCTCCTCGCGTCAGGGGTGCTCTTCAGCGCCATGTTCTTCGTCGTGCAGATTGGGGCGAACCTAGCCCAGCGAGGCGACCGGATAGCCTGGGCAACCATCATCGCGGCCACCGTCAACACCGCTGCGAACTTCGTCCTGATTCCGCCACTGGGGTACCTTGGGGCCGGCGCCGCCACCTTGGTAGCGTACGCGGTCGCCTACGTCATGATGTACCGGCTGAGCCAGAACGTCACGCCGATTGCCATGAGGTCCGGACGGGCGACCAGCTGGGCTGTCGGCTGGACGGTGGTCGCAGCATCGTCTGTTGCCGCACCACAGAACGTCCGCGCACTGGCCACGATTGTGGTGGTGGCGGCTGCGCTGGTCGCCGGACTTGCCGTCGTCGCCAAGACCACGGCCGCTGTCGAGACGGCCTCCGCGGTGGCCGAGCGTGACGCGTGAATGTGCGGTTGATGCACCCGACATGACGAGCATGCTCGGCCGGTGCGAGGTCGGCGCGGACGCCGCGCATGCGCGGACTCTAATCCGATGCGACGCTACGCCGCCCTGATCGGTGCGTCATCTCCACCGGGGAAACGTCAGTCAGGCGCCGCCCCCGGGCCAGGGCGCCCTACCGCCCCGTTCCCGCCAGCACCGCCGGGACCGTACGTGCGAGGATCCGCAGGTCGAGCAACAGCGACCAGCCGTCGATGTAGGCGAGGTCGCGCTCGACCCAGGCGTCGAAGTCGGGGTCGTGACGGGCCTCGATCTGCCAGAGGCCCGTCATGCCGGGCTTCATCGAGAGGCGCCGCCGGTGCCAGCCGTCGTACTCGGCCACCTCGCGCGGCAGCGGCGGCCGCGGGCCGACGAGGCTCATCTCACCCCGCAGCACGTTCCAGAGCTGCGGCAGTTCGTCCAGACTGGCCCTCCGCAGGGTGCGCCCCAGCGGCGTCACCCGCGGGTCATCGGTCATCTTGAAGGCGTGCCCGTTGCGCTCGTTGTGGTCCAGCAGCTCCGACAGTCGCGCCTCCGCGTCGGGCACCATGGTGCGGAACTTCAGGAGCCGGAACGCTCGACCGTGCAACCCCACCCGCTCCTGCGCGAACAGGATCGGCCGGCCGTCGCGGGCCAGGATCGCCAGGGTCACGACGGCCATGAGCGGGCTGAGCACGACGAGCCCCACCAGCGCACCGACGATGTCGACGGCGCGCTTGACCCCCAGCTCCACCAGGCGGTCGGGGCCGGCCACGATCGAGTAGACGGGAATCCCGTCGAGATCCTCCAGCAGGCCCCGGGTGAAGGTCCGGTCGGCCAGGCCCATGGGGATCCGCACGATCTTGCCCTCGTCCTCGGCCCGACGCATCAGCTCCACCACCTGCTCGTCCCACGTGCCGGCCGGGATGCAGATGGCCACCTCGTCGACCACGGTCTCGTGAAGGAGCGCGCTGAAGCGGTCCAGCGGCCCGAGCCACCGGCGGCCCGGCGGCAGGGCGGCGCCCGCGTCCGCGTCGTCGTCGAGGAAGCCCGCCACCTGCAGCCCCAGCCAGGGGTTGGCCTCCAGCCGGTCGGCGAACTCCTGGCCCCGCTGGCGGGCCCCCACGATGACCACGTAGCGGGTGTTCCGGCCACCGGCGCGGAACCGGCGGACCAGCAGGCGGAGCACGGCCCGGTCCGCCATGGTGACCAGCGCCTGGGTCGGGAAGACCACGAGCAGGAAGAGGCGGCTGACGTCGGGCAGCTTCGCGGCGAAGAGGAAGGCCAGGGTCCCCAGCGCCATCCAGGCCGTGGCGCGCACGATGTCGGCCGCCTCGCTCCAGACGGTCCAGCGGTAGCGGGGCCGGTAGAGGCCGTTGAGCGCCAGGATGCCCACCCAGACGGCGGCGTACAGGGCGAAGAGGAGGATGGGCATCCGGACGGTGGATTCCCAGTAGGTCGCCCACCCGACGCCGAACCGGAGGCGCGAGACGATGGCGAAGAGGGACGCGGCGACGAGGATGTCGGAGACGAGGAAGAGGGCCCGCAGCTCGGCGCCGTAGCGGCGGATCATGGGCGTGGGCGGGCGCAGGGGCAGGGGCGGGCGCGCGTGGTGCCGGGGCGCGGGCTGCGGGAGGCGCCCGCCCGCGACAGGGCGGAGGCGCGGTGAGCGTGGGCGTGCTGAGCCTGGGCGCCCCCTGAAGGCGCTGGGCCAGGTGGCAGGTCACCTCGCATGGCATCTCCCTCGCCGTCGGGCCACAGCCACCCTCTCGGCCCCACCGTCGGCTCGACCGGCATCTGGCCGATGATAGACGCTGAGGTCAAGCCGCGTCATACCAAGGAGCAACCGCGCGGGCGGGGCGGCGAAGGTGACGGCGCCCGGCGACATCCGACCGCAGGAGACCCTCGTGCGGCCGTCGTCATGGACCGCGCCGCTTCTCGCTCGTCCGTGCCCCATGCTTGGCGCGACTGGTAGGCTCGCGTCGTCAACTGGACCGTCGCCTTGTCGAGTCACGTTCCCGCTCCCGGACCCGCCTGAGGCCATGCCCGATCCGATCACGCGCGATCCGAGCTCCACCGTGCCGGGTGTGCTCGTCGCATCCGGAGCAGCGGCGCGCACACACTCGAAGCGACTGGGCGCCGTCGAGGCACGCGTCCTCACCCCGGTCCGCAGGCGCGCGATCCGCGACGGCCTCACGCTGGTCGGGTTCCTGGGCGTCCTCTTCCCGTTCGGCGCGACAGTCGCGCAGGGCGGCGGGGCAGACACCGGGGCGTTCTGGGACATCCACAAGGCCCAATGGTGAACGGAGCCCGGCGAGGCGCAGGCACCCCTGGAGAGCCACGTCGGAAAGGGCGGTCGCTTCTGCATGGGCAACAACTGCCAGGGCAGGTGGTACGGCAGCCATGCAGCAGGCGGAAGTGGCCGTCGCCGGGGTCTGGTCCTTTCGAGTCCTGATGCGCTCAGGCTGGATGCCGGGGTCGCCGCGTGGCCCCGGGCAGCATGGCGCGCAGTCCAGGCAAGGGCAAACACGCGACCAGACCCGCGAGGCTCCAGGGTGCGAGCAGTGTCAGGTACAGCACCGCCAGGCTGCCCACGAATGCCAGGAGCCGCGTGGCCCGCGGCGCGAACTCGAGCATCGGCTTCACCGCCAGCAACATGATCGACGCGGCGTAGATCATCGTGTACGGGGCGAGCAGCAAGCTCGAGAACAGTGCCGCGACCAATCCCCGAGCGGGGTGCCTGAGGATCGCCCATCCGGCTGCAGCCGCCACGGCGGCCCCGAGCACGAGGGCTGGCAGGCTGAACCCCTGAGCCCACAACGAGAAGTTCGCGCGCGAGAAGTCACCGGCGAGCGAGACATGACCGAACGACAACGTGGCGAGGAGCCACTCCCGGTACCGCTCCCAGCCTGTCACGAAGATCCCGGCTCCGGTCAAAGTGGCTGCGGTGACGAGCGAGGCAGCGAATGCGCGCCGCCGCCACACCAGCACCCACGCGAGCAGCGGTAGCAGCATGGGCTTCGGTGCGAGCGCGAGGGCAAACCCCAGGGGGATCCCCGTCCAGTAGTCGTCGTGGCGTCGGACAACCGGGTAGAGTGCGGCCGCGATCAGCAACGTGGTCTGGCCCAGGAGAAGTTCGTAGACAACCGGCCCGAACGTGACCGCCGCGACGGCCACGAGGAGACGATCGGTCCGAGCTTGGCCGCGTGTCTCGAGGAGGACACCGAGCAGCACGAGTCCGACAGAAACGAGTGCGATGGCGATAGCCGCACTGGCTGACGAGACCCACGTGAGCGGCCAGGCAACCACGGCGGTCAGCGGCGGGTACGGAGACTGCCAGCCCGGCTGCCCTGTCCCAAGGGCCAGGGCGGATTGGCGGATCGTGTCCGAGTCGGCCGCGAAGACCAGGGGCGCGTACACGACCAGACCGAGGAGGCCGATGATGGCGTTTCCTGAGGCGAGGTACACGAGGTAGCGGCGGTCGCTCCATCGACTGGAGGTCGCGAGGCGGCCAAGCGGCAGCGAGTTCGACAACAATCCCTGTGGATTCGTGCTGTCCCTCCGATCGTCCACCATATCAGGGCTCCCTCGTCCCTGGCACCCGAGATCTTGCGCGAGACGGCCCCACCTTCCCCTCCCCCATAGTCCGGGCAAGGACAGGACCACGGGCAGCCTCGCGGGAGGCTTCCACGGTCCGGTACAGTGACCGGGAAATGGGCATGCGCAACCGTGGGGAGTCGTGGAGGGGTGCCTCCACGCTCCTTCCTCCGTCACGAGATCGGGGCCTGAAGGAGCGAGCCTGGAGCTGGCCGGGACGGTCGGGGCCACTCGCGTTCTATCGTGCGCGTCGCGAGCAGATCCTCTACCTCGTGTTCGGCGGCTGGAACACCCTCTTCGGGTACGGCGTCTGGGCGCTGCTGCAGTTCGGGCTCGGCGAGCGCCTCCCGTACCTCGCGAT
>JAJYJR010000012.1:16739-26966 GCA_021789355.1 Chloroflexota bacterium
GTGCTGAACGCCTACATCGTGTACCGCCACTTCGTGTTCCGCAGCCGGGGGCCGATCCTCCGCGAGTTTCCCCGCTTCTCACTCGTCTACCTGGCGACGCTGCTCGTGAACCTGGCGCTGCTGCCGGTCGCGCTGCGGGTGCTGCCGTTCAGCATCTACGTGGTCCAGGCGCTGTTCCTGGCGGTGGTGGTCGTCTGCAGCTACCTGGGCCACCGGTACTTCAGCTTCGGAGGCAGGCACCGCGCACGCGTCGGTGACCCGACGGTGCCCGGCGGACCTGCCGCAGGGGGAGGGTGATGGTGCCCGGATCGCGAAATGGAAGCGAGGCGGCCCCCATCGGGCGTGCAGTGTCTGGCAGAGAGGCCGGGTCGCACGGCGGCCCGGAGTTGCCGCTGCTGACCATCCTCACGCCCTGCTTCAACGAGGAAGAGAACGTCCGCGAGGTCTACCGTCAGGTCCGGGCCGCGATGGAGACGCTGCCCGGGTACGACTACGAGCACCTGTTCATCGACAACGCCTCCACGGACCGGACGGTCGCGATCCTCAGGGAGCTCGCGGCGGCAGACCATCGGGTCAAGGTCATCGTCAACACGCGCAACTTCGGGCACATCCGGTCGCCGTACCACGCGTTCCTGCAGGCGCACGGGGACGCGGTCATCACGATTGTCGCCGACCTCCAGGACCCTCCCGAGCTGATCCCCCAGTTCGTGCGGAAGTGGGAGGAGGGCTACAAGGTTGTCATCGGCGTGAAGAACGGCAGCCACGAGTCCTGGGCCATGTACCGCGTGCGGCGGCTCTACTACTGGCTCGTGGCCAAGCTGTCCTCGGACGTCGAGCTGGTCCACAACTTCACCGGGTTCGGCCTGTACGACCGGGAGGTGATCGAGCAGTTCCGGGCCACCGACGAGCAGTACCCGTACTTCCGCGGACTCGTCAGCGACTTCGGGTACGAGCGGGCGGAGATCACGTACCTCCAGCCGGCGCGGGCACACGGCCACACGAAGAACAACTTCTTCACGCTGTACGACATCGCGATGCTGGGCGTCACAAGTCACTCCAAGGTCCCGCTGCGCCTCGCCACAATGGCCGGGTTCGTCCTCTCGGTGTTTGCCCTGCTGGTCGCGCTGGCCTACCTGATCCTGAAGCTCGCCTGGTGGCAGACCTTCGACCTCGGCCTGGCCCCGCTGGTCATCGGCGTGTACTTCCTCGGTGCCGTGCAGCTCTTCTTCGTGGGGCTGCTCGGCGAGTACATCGGCTCGATCCACACGCAGGTCCACCGGCGGCCGCTGGTGGTGGAAAAGGAACGCATCAACTTCGATGAGCCGGTGCTGGCGACGCCCCGCCGGCCGCGCCCGGCGTCGTCTCGATCGCGGCCGACCCTGGACCAGGATTCGTCGATTACGCTCCAGGGCAGGGTCGCTCCAACGTCACCGCTCCCTCATCGATCGCCCGCCGGCGAGAAGACGGCGTCCGGCCTCTGAGCCACCAGGCGTCGCGCAGTGACGCCGCGCCTCGGTCAGACGGCAACACGGTGCGTCGGCGACGTGCCCAACACCGCACCGCTGGCATCCAGGGCCTGGGCCGCGACCAGCGGCCATGCCGACGACAACTCGACCGAGGTCTCGAAGCCCGACCGGGGGACACTCGCCACGCTGTGCAGGTCGGAGTCGGTGGCGCCCGCCATGATCTGCCAGCGCGCCACCTCGGTCGCACCGTTCCAGCTGGCATAGACGACGGTGCCGCCGGACGCGGATCGCTCGACCGCCACGGCCGGGCGATCCGTTGGCTGTCCCTGCCACGGGCAGCGGAAGGCACGGTAGGAGACGAGACCGGGCCACAAGCCGAGATCGAAGCGGAGATCGCCGGCCGGCCCGAACTCCGAGGCGAAGGAGGCAGCGCCCCAGCCGACGAACACATTCCCGTTCGGCAGTGCCTGCACATTCCCTCGTGTGCTGGAGGAGAGCACACCGGGGTGGGCGTAGGCCCGCACGAGGCTCACGGTCTTCGCGACCTCGTCCACCTGAACACGGAGGCCGCGAGATGGCGTGGGCGGTGCCTCGTCGTCGAAGAGGGTGACTGTCCCATCCGGGTAACTCCTCGCGTCATGCTGCCAGGAGAACGACGCGTCCGACGCGATGGCGAAATCGCTGCGCCTGCCGCCCAGGCGCCAGAGGATCTTCCCGCTCATGCGATCGATCTTGTACACCGTCCAGGTATGGCGAGCCGAGATGAGCAGGTGGCCATCGGGGGTGATGTCGATCGAGTTCACATGGAAGTAGTCGTAGGGTTGCGTCGCGTCGGTCGGAACCGGGAAGTAGGACTCCGAGAGCTCGACGGCACCGTAGCTGTGCCAGTCCCAGACCAGCCGGCCAGTGGCGATGTCGATCTCCTGGATGATGCCTTCGACGACGGGCTGCCCACGGGACGTGGTCGCGTTGGGCACCGGCGCGTAGACCGTCACCAGCGCAGTGTCCTGCGGCGTGATGTGGAACGCGTGCAGGTCGTATCGGTGCCCGTTCGCCGCCTGGATTCTCGCGATCTCGCTGTAGGCGGCGTCGACGATGACACATTCGCCCTGCCCCCAGATCTGGACGTAGTCCCCTTCCCACCACGTGAGGACGGGCCGGTCCGAGTACTGCTGGACCCTGAAGTTGGTGGCGGCACCCGTGGTGATGGGGTGGATCCAGACGGGATCACCCCGGTCGTCGATGATCAACGGCCCGTCCGAGTGTCCGCCGTCGACGCCAGGAGTCAGGAACACGTGGCCCTCGCCGACGCCCTCGGCGGCCGTCAGCACCGCGACGGGATGCACGGTCAGATCCGGCCGCGATCGGAAGCTGAGCCGCGGGTCTGGGTCGACAGCGCCGGGGATCGGATAAGCCAAAGGCTTCCGCTGGGCGAAGGACACCCCCAGGGCCTCGGCAACATAGGCAAGCGAGAGGCCGCCCAGGACGCCGATTGCCCCGGCCCGGAGAAACCGCCGTCGAGTCCAAAGCGTAGGCGCCACCCAGGCAACCCTCCCGAGCACCACCCCGAGTCGACACAGAATAGACCGGCCTGCCAGTCCCATGCGCCACACCAGAGACGTGCGCTGACGCCCGCGACGCACCGGCGGCAGCCTCGTCTACGGCGCCAGCATGAAGACCCCCCCGCGGCTATCGGTCCCTTGCGACGCGATCTGGAGGGACTGCGTACAACACCGTGTCAAACCCTTCGCCGGCATGCGGCCGAAGGAACATCCGGTAGTCCGGCGCCATCTGATGAACCAGGAGCGGCAGCTCCCAGAGGTCGGCCTGTTTGTGGTACGCGGCGATCGCCAGCAGCGGTCGCCCTGCGTGGATCGCCTTCCGTGCTCCTGTCAGCGCTGCCGCCTCGGCGCCTTCAATGTCCATCTTGATGAACGTCGGCGTGATCTCGGCCAGCACATCGTCGATCGCGACGCAATCCACCAGCACTGATCCGCCCGAGGACAACGAGGCGCCAGCGAGGCCGGTCGCGTTGAAATCCGCCGTACCCTCGCGGTCCGCTGTCGCCGCGCGGTGGAGGTGGACGCGATCTGCCAACGGCGCCGGTAGAGACGCCGCAACCCGGGACAGCGCCGCGAACGACGCCGGGTCCGGCTCAAAGGCGTGATACGCGTGCCACGAGCCGACCCGTTTCGCCACGTCGAGCAGCGTGTCCCCGATGAAGGCACCGCAGTCGACGAACACCTCGCCCCCCCCCACGCGCACCACGCCGTCGGCGAAGTACTGGTCGGGCTCAGCGGGCGACAACGCTTCGAAGTCGCCCGACAGGCGCCATCGGATCTGGCCGACGTACTCCCGCAGGGAACGCGCGTCCGACCACAGTTCCGCTGCGGCCAGCACGTGCTCTCGCGCTCGAAGCACGTTGGTCGGGAGATCAATGGTGATCCAGGGCAGGGCGTCGGGTCCGTACCCCCAGAAGAGCGGGATGAAGGATTCGACACGGCGCCAACCACGGGTCCGCAGCCCGGCGCGCGTTACCACGAAGTCGTGACCGCCTTCGGCCCGCCAGATGGTGACGACGACCAGCCCGCGTTCTGCGAACCTCGCGGTAGCGTCTGACGGCGACATCACTGACACACCGTCGACGAATGTGCCCCAGAGGTCGCGCGAGTTGTCGATGAACGCAGCTGCGTCACGTCCGTGAGCACGCAGGATCGAGAGCGTGTGACGGCCGAGGTTCCCGGCTCCAAACAGCACGATCGGCGAGTCCGGTTGAGCAGCCAACTCCGCCAGCAGCCGACCCTGGCGCGCGCGAGCGTCCTCCGGCGCCTCGTCAAGCATCGCCCGAAGCTCGACAAGCAGCGCGTTCTGCGCCGCTGTCGTGTGGGCGTCGGTCACAGCCCGCGCTCCATGATCACGTGCTTCAGGTCGTCGTTGTTGCCGTAGGGGCTGTCGATGTCGTCGATGCGGATGGGTTCGTCGGTCTTCAGGTCACGCATGAGGATCTCCCCGCGCATCAGTTCACGACAGGAGATCTGCCCTTTCTGCAGCGGAATCGCCAGGTAAACGTCTTCGTCTCGCAGCGCATGGCCTCCCGGAAGATCCCGCGCTGCGTAGACCCCACGCACGAGCGTATCCAGGTACTCGATTTCCCGGCGCGTGCTGACCCGCCACGCGTCCCCCGATGGCCCGCACATCTCCTTGGCCGCCTTCCACGCCTTGAACCATGTATCCACCTGGTCCGGTAGCGAGCAGTACGGGGACACCGGGATGCCACCGTCCTCGATGTCCACGTGTCGCTCGAAGGTCCGGGCTCCCTTTGCGTAGGCGATCGTGACGGATGCCACCCAGTCGCGGTACTCGTGTGACGACCAGCCGATGGTGTGGTTGGGGTATCGTCGAGCCAGGAAGTCGATCTGGTTGAGCTGCAACTCGCCGTTCTCGCTTGGATAGAGCGAGACACAGTGATTGATCGCCAGGGGGACGTTTCTGTTCTCGAAGAACGTGACGAGGTCGTCGAGATCCTTGAGCGAACTGCCTCCGGTTGACACGACGACCGGCTTTCGAGCGGTGGCGATCTTCTCGATCAACATCCAGTCGTTGACGTCAGAACTTGCGATCTTGATGATCTGAACGCCCAGTTCCTGGCACAGATCAACGGAGGTCTCATCGAATGGCGAGGCCATGGTGACGCAGCCTGCCCTGCGTATGGCGTCAACCAGGACGCCGTAGTCCTCGGCGCTCATCCGTGTGTCCAGAGTCTTCTTGATGTATCGAATGTCGTTGCGGTCCCTGAAGTCCCGGTGGATGAATCGATCCACGTCCCGGAACTGCAGCTTCATCGCGGCCCGAACGTTGTTGAAGCGCACGATCCGGGAGTACGTGGTGATGATCTTCAGCCCACGCTCGACGCTGCCCCAGTGGTTGTTGGCAACCTCGAGCACGAACAGGTCTTCGAAGATGTCACGGTTCACGAGTTCCTCCCTGGGACCCGGGCAGTATGGTTGCGGCTGCGTCCGCCAGAGTGGCAGCTTCCAGCCGTATCTCATCAGTGACCGGGGGTACCAGGGGCCCGGCGCCGGAAGTCACGGCGATGAACGGCATGTTCCACGAAGCCGCCATGGCCGCGTCCAGGCTCGAGTCGCCGACAACGACGGTCCTGCGTGGATCGAGTCCGGCGTCGGCAAGACAGCGGCCGGCGAGCTCGGCCTTGGACAGCGGGCTTCCCTTGTCGGGCTGCCCTACCACTCCATCGAGATAGCACGCCAGACGAACATGTTCGAGCAGCCGCCTTGCGGCGCTGTCCCGCTTGTTGGTGACCACGAATACGCGCACTCCGGCATGCTGGAGATCCCGCAGGCATGCCTCGGCCCCGGGATACAAGCGCACCGATGACCAGAAGCTCGAGTCGTACGCTCGCCGGAAGGCCGTCGAGAGCTGCTCGCGAAGTTCGCAAGAAGCAGCCGGGGCCGCGCTGACGATCATCTCGTCGAGTGGCAGGCTCAGGTCGGCTTGTCCCGCCGGCACATCCGCGCCGGTTACCTCCGTGAATGCGGCGGTAATCGCGGCTCTGACGCCTGGCCGCGTGTCGACAAGCGTCCCGTCCAGATCGAAGAGTACCGCGCTCCACCGGGCGGACTGCTGCGATCCCACGTCACGATCTCTCGGCAACGGCGGCCGGCCGTTCGAGAAGCGACGGCATATTGAGAACCAGCTCGTCCCGGTCTAGGAACGGGAACATGTCCTCAAGCGCGGGAGAGACGATCGTGCCGTCGGGCATGGCGCGCGATTTGATGCGTGGTTCGAACCCCTGCGCAGGATCCAGCTCGACATGGCAGACAACCGGCCCGTCGACCCGAAGGACCTCGGCGATGGTCTCGTCAAGCGCGGCCGGTTCGACCAGGTGCATGGCCGGGATGCCGTACGCAGCGGCCACGGCAGCGTAGTTCGGAAACGACACGCCGTCGTCAGGCCCTGACCCGATGGTGGCGCCGAAGAAGTTCTCCTGGGAACTGCGAATGGAGAGGTATCCGCCGTTGTCCATGACGAAGAGCTTCACCGGAAGTCGGTGATGACGCACGGTCTGCAGTTCCTGGATGTTCAGCTGCAGGCTTCCGTCACCGGCCAGGCACACGACGCGGCGACCTTCCCGGGCCACCGCAGCACCCACGGCCGCAGGCAGGTCGTACCCCATGCTCGCGGAGCCGGAGTTCGAGAACATCCGCTGTCCCCGCTGCAGCCGAGCCGCCTGGAACGGCATGATGGTGGCCGAGGAATTGCCGCAGACCACAACGTCATCGTTGTCCAGGTGCTCGAACAGCCGCTCGACGAAATGGTAGGGATTGATCGGCGGCCGAGTCGTGCGTTGCTCAGGACGTACGGGCGGGTACTTCGTCAGCAGGCCCCTGCACCACGTTAGCCATTCCGCGTGTTGTTCTCGACTATAGCCTGCCGCGTCGAGCGCCCGCAGAAGCTCGGCAAGGAACGCCCTGGCATCGGCATGAATCGGCATGTCGATCTGGACGAATGGCCGCCTGAACTCCGCCTCATCCGCGTCCACCACGATCTTGAACGCCGTCGGTGCGAACGCCTGCCAGTTGTAGCCGGTCTGCCTGACAGTGAGCCTCGCTCCCACGACGAGCAACAGGTCTGCGTTCTGCACCGTGAAATTGCCGGCGCGAGTCCCGATCGTGCCCTGACGACCACAGAAGTGCGGGTCATCAGTCGCGATGAGATCGTGGGTCCAGGCTGTGGTCACAGGGATCCCCAGCCGCTCAACGGTCGATTCGAGCTGCGGGATGGCGTCCGCAAGTCGAACGCCAGTACCAGCCAACAACACCGGCCGACGTGCTGCGCACAACTTGCGGGCGACCTGGGCTGCAGCGTGCGACAGGGCCTGAGCTGCGGCGCCGTCGTCGATGACCGGCGCCGCGAAACCGTCGAGCCGGTCCGGGTCGATCGCCGCCGACTGGACGTCGACTGGCACATCCAGCCACACAGGCCCAGGGCTCCCGTGGGTGGCCTCGTGCCAGGCGCGTTCGACGCAATACCTGGCCATGCCCGGTTCGTGTATCGAGACCGCGTACTTGGTGATGCTTCGGACCAGGCCGATGATGTCGACTTCCTGGTCGCCCAACTGCCTCATACCCAGACCAGGGTACGAAGCGGCAATGGTCTCGCGTTTGACCTGGCCCGAGACCACTACCAGGGGGATCGAGTCTGTCCAGGCCCCGAACACACCGTTGAGAGCGTTGATCCCCCCTGGGCCAGTGGTCACGCAGGCGAGGCCGGGCACGCCTGTCACTCGAGCGTGGGCCTCGGCCGCCATGGCGGCAGCCTGCTCGTGATGGCAGCTCACGACGCGTATACGGGACTGAAGGCGCAGCGCGTCGTCCAGGAACATGGCGCCACCGCCCGTGACGAGGAAGACGGCGCTGATACCGCGATCGGCAAGGAAGTCGAAGATGTAGTCAGCGACTCTCGTGGCCATGTCCTTCTCTTCCCCGGAGTGCTGCTACCTGTCCACAAGCAGTAGCGACCGGTCCAGCGACGCGAGGTGGGCCGCGTACCAGTCGTAGAGTGCATCGATCGCGCGGTCTATACGCGTGAACCTCAGATCGGGAACTTGCCGTCGCAGCCTCTCGTTCGTCCCGCAGTACGGGAGACCCATGCCGGGAGCATTGACGACGATCGGCAAATGCTTCCCGCAGCGATCCCTCACCCGCTCGGCGAGGTCGTACAGATCATCCGTCCAGTCCGGCACGACGTTGTATGCAGTCTCCGCGTGAGGACCGACCAGGAACCGATCGACGATGGGCCCCAGGTCGTCAACGTAGAGATAGCTGAAGGTGCGATTCTGCCTGAGCGTGATGGGCATCTCGAACAGGCACTTGCAGATGGCGTTCGACACGAACCGGATGGCGTAGTCCTCGTACTTGCCGAACACGCCGAAGAGGCGCAGCTCGACCACGTCTGCTGCCCTGGATCGATCTGCCGCATCCAGGAACTGCGCGATCGCGTACTTGGACAGGCCGTGCTCATCAGACGGAAGGAACGTGCCCAGCTGGTCCTCGGGCACTCGACGAAGAGGCCGGCTGACGTCATAGACGGCGCCCGAGCTCAGGAAGATGAGTCTGCCGAAATGATGCGCGTTGCGCATGATCCCGAAGAACATCCGCAGATTCGTCCACAGCTGGTGCGATGGGTCAACCGCGTTCCGGTGGCCGGGCCGGACCGCGCCGTGGATCACGGCGTCGACCTCGTGCTCGGAGAACCACCGATCCAGCGCCTCCGAGTCGGCCAGATCCAGCTCGGCGTGGGTCGGCGTGAGAACGTCGTGCTCGTGTGACAGGTACTCGTGGAGGTTGCGGCCGATGAAGCCACTGCCGCCGGTGAGCAGGATCTTCATCGCGGCCTACTCCCAGGCATCGGTCCGGATATCCCCGGCGGAGACGCCTCGGTCGCGCAGCTGCGCTGTCAGCGAGTCGAGCATCGCCGGCGGCCCGCTCAGGTAGAACGTCGGGTCATCGAGCCGGGCGATCGTGGGCCAGGCCCGGTCGACGGCCAGTCGGCCGTGCGTCACCTCGCAGACGAGGTGGCCGGTCAGCGCCGGCAGGTGCCGGGCGCACGTCCGGACGAGGTCGCCGTAAACGAAGAGGTCCGGACTCCGGGCACCGTAGAAGAGGAGCACCCGTCGGGTGTCGTCGGGCTGGAGCGACTGCAGGAACGCGGTGAAGGCCGTGATGCCCGTCCCACCGGCGAACAGGACCGCGTCGGTGCCCGCATCGACCACGAACTCGCCGTACGGCAGCTTCACCCAGACCTGGCCCCCCGGTGCAAGCTCCCGCTCCATCCGGCTGGTGAAGGTTCCCTTCACCGCGTAGGTGATGACCAGGCGGTCCCGCACATCCGGCGAGCTCGCGATCGAGAACACGCGCGACTCCGGCCAGAACCCGCCCGGCTCGTACGGGTCGAGGGCCAGGTGGAGGAACTGCCCGGGGACGAACCGCGGCACGGCCGAGACCGGCTCTAGCTCGACCGTGTACACGCGCTCGCCGTGGTCGCTCACGCGACGCACCGCGCACGGGATCTTCCGAACGACGGCCATGCGCGCGTCACCGGTCGACCGGGGCCGCGGTCGGTTCGAACGCGGCCCCGGCCACGGCACGTTCGCCGGCCATGAACCGCCCGAAGGCGTCGATCACGTAGTCCAGGCGGGCGTCGTCGATCCCCGGGTACACGCCCACGAAGAAGGTTCGGTTCATCACGACGTCGCTGTTCGTCAGCTCGCCGACGACCCGGTGCTCGACGCCGTCGAACGCCGGGTGCCGCAGCAGGTTGCCGCTGAACAGGTTGCGCGTCTCGATCCGGTTCGCCTCGAGGAACCCGGTCAGCTCGTTCCTGGTGAAGCCGGTGCCCTCGCGCACGGTGATCACGAACCCGAACCAGGACGGATCCGTGTGCGGCGGCGCGACAGGCAGGATGAGCCGGTCCGCGAAGGGACGCAGCGCCGCGAGCAGCCGGGCGTGGTTGCGCCTGCGGGCGGCCACGAAACCGTCGAGCCGCGCCAGCTGGGCGCAGCCAATGGCCGCCTGCAGGTCGGTCGCCTTCAGGTTGTAGCCGAGGTGGCTGTACACGTACTTGTGGTCGTACCCGTACGGCAGGCTGCCGAACTGCTGGCCGAAGCGCTTGCCGCAGGTGTTGTTCTCGCCGCCGGCGCAGTAGCAGTCGCGGCCCCAGTCCCGGAAGGAGCGGGCGATGC
>JAJYJR010000425.1 GCA_021789355.1 Chloroflexota bacterium
CCGGCTCCCCACCCGGGAAGGTGCGACATGAGCCGCATCGGGCTCGCGCCGCTCCACGACCTGATCCGTGCCGGCGACGTGACCGGGAACATCCTGCTGTTCGTGCCGCTGGGGATCTGCGTGGCCCTGCTGCCTGCGTCGCGCGCGCGAACCATCCTTGCCGTGGCGGCCGTCGCGTTCCCCTTCGCGATCGAGGGGACGCAGATGCTGGTGCTCGCGCTCAATCGGAGCTGCGAATCGGCCGACGTCGTCGACAACCTGAGCGGGCTCGTCCTGGGTGGCGTTGTCGCCGCGATGGGACGGCTGGCGTACGAGCGACGGCCGGTCCAGGGGTGAGCCGGATCCGGGGCGGCTGACGGGAGCGGCGGGAGAAAACCGGGCCGGGTCGGTCGAGGTGCGAGGGCGGTTCCCGCCGGCGTGGCGCCCGGCGCGGCTGCCCGGCGCGCGTCTCAGGGCCGCGCCGACTCGCTCTGATACCGGATCCCGAGCACGACGTCGCGCTCGAAGGTCGTGTGCAGCACCGCCGTGTCTCCGGAGACCGCGAGGCCAGGAGTGGCCGCCGTGATGACGCACCCGGGCGGCGCGTGGATCGTCACGTCGAGCGTGCCGTCCAGGAGGCCGGGCTGGCGCTGGATCGTCAGGCGGTAGACACCCTGCTCCGGGTCAGCGGCGTACGGGCTGACCCACGAGAGTCGCACGGAGGCGCTCCCGGGCGGCACGCGCAGGTAGGTGCCCATCACGGCGCGCCCCGCCTCGTCGCCGACCTCGGCAAGCGACATGGTGGCGGTCCCGGGCTCGACGACCGGCCGCGTCCGGCCCGGCGTGAGGACGCGGAAGTACATGCCCAGCGTCGTCGACCCCGTGCCCCCCATGTCGCGGTACCAGCCGGCGAACGCGTCGTCGTAGCGGTTGTCCCACGTCGCCGTGAGCGTGTCCCGCGCGTTCCCGACGTCGTCAACCTGCACGTCGAGCTGCAGCGAGCGCACCGTCACGACGTTGAGCTTGGAGACCGGGGCGACGTTCGAGTCCACCGGGAAGACGTAGTCGCCCGCATCCTGGCGGACCCCTCCATCCACGCCGGTCTCGTCAGCCAGCGCCTCCGCGGCCGGATCGGTGAACCAGGCCTGCAGGAGACGCTCCGAACCGAACGTGTCCGCGAGGTTGGCCAGGGCCGGCCAGCGGCCCGGAGGCAGCGACAGGAGGGCCGAGAAGAGCCGATCGGCGAAGGCCGACAGGAAGGCCTTGCGGTTCTCGTCCGGAGTCCTCGCCGCCCGTGTGAGCTGCAGGCTCTTCATCACGGTCTCCCCGGCGTTCACGGTGACGCCGAACTCCGGGACGGCGACGGGGCCCGTGACCGTCAGCAGCTCGTCGATCGTGTCGGTCGTGATCGCCACGACGCCGTCGAGACGGGCGTCGCCGGTCTCGTTCGTGTAGAGCCGCATCGCGTTCCGCGCGCTCGTCCGGAAGTCGGGCGACCAGTTGGCGTCCGAGAACTGCCACGGCTGGTCCGGCCCGAGGAGGTAGTCGCGCAGCGCCTGTGGCGGCGCGACCCATGGGTAGTCGAACGGGAAGTCGATCGACGTGTCGGTGAACGTCCGCTCGACGATGCGGCCGTGATCGAGCGCGACGATCCCGAAGCTGCCGACGAACCCGCCTGTTGCGCGCATCTCGGCGGGGTCCTGGGTCAGCACCAGGTAGCGGCGCTCGCCGTCGAAGCCCAGGATCGCCGGCAGCTGCCTGCTGATGGTCGCCGCGCCGTCGATCACGGGCTGCAGCTCCCCGAGGCGTGCGGACAGCTCGTCCCGGATGCCCGAGATCGCCCTGATCGACCCGTGGGGCGCCGTGGCGAGCGTCTGCCCCGCGTGGTCCAGCGAGCGGGCGGCATCCGCCAGGGCGGTCCGGGAATCGACGAGCAGGTTGCCGCCCTCTTCGAGCACCGAGCCCTGCGCCGCGCCGGCGACGCCTGCCGCGGCGGCCGCGGCGATGCCGGCCGTGCCTGCGGCACCCGCGGTGCCGGCCGTGGCGGCGCGCGCATCCCGCAGGGCCACGTACTTCCGCGCGATGCCCAGGCCGTCCTGCGCCGCCGTCATCGCGTCTGAGCCCGCCGAGGCGATCGCGTCGGCCTCGCGGACGTCGGCGGACGTCGGTGGAAACGCCCGGGCGAGCCCGACGAGCGGGTCGCTCGCGAGCAGCCGCGAGAGCCGGTCGAGGTGTCCCCGGGCGGAGGCCAGGTCGGCGCCGATCGCGTCGAGCGACGATGAGTCGGCCTCCATGCCCGCGGATCTCGCCGTCGTGTAGGCGGATTCGAGATCGGCCCGCAGCGCCCTGGCATCGTCGAGCGCCGGCAGGTAACGGAGGGCCGCCAGTGCCCCCGCGATCGCGAGCACCGCGAGGACGACCAGACCGCCCAGCGCGAGCCGTCTCGCGCGGCGACGGCGGCCGTGCGGGGACCGGCCCACGGCGCCTGCCGGCCGCGGAAGTGGCTGGCTCATTGCGTGGGAACCGCGATCACCAGGAACCGCGGCGCGGTGGCCTCGTACGCCGTGCATGTCTGGAGCGTGAGCTGCTCGGCCGGCGTGGGTGCCAGGTACTGCATCGCGTTGTAGGGAACCCGCGGCAGCACGCGCGTGACGCGGTAGGAGCGCGACGTCCCATCGGCGAGGTCGAGCCGGACGAGATCGCCCACCCGCGCCTGCCACAGGGCGAGGAACATGCCCGTCCGGGCATGCGCGTAGAGGTAGATGTTCGAGCCCCCGCCCGGCCAGGCGGACGTCGGGTAGTGCGCGACCTTCCCGAGCGGGGCATCGATCCCGTCACCCTGGACGATCGGGAGGTCGATGCCGAGCCGGTCGACATGGATCCGGGTCGCGCGGATGCCGGAGGTGATGGTCGGCGAGGGGGAGGGGGTGACGCTCGCCGCGGGCGGGCTCGTCGGGGGCAGGGAGGCGATCGACGCGGCGGCAGATGGAACGGGCGCATCGGGCGAGGAGACCGGCGCTGTCGGAGGGGCGACGGCGACCAGGTCGAGGCCGCTGGCGAGCGCAGGGGCCGGCGACACCGTGGGCGCCGGGGTGGCGGCGGGCGCGAGGCCGCCCTGGACGAGCAGCAGCGTCGTCCCGACCACGAGCGCAAGCAGCGCGATGGTGGCCCCGAGCGCACGCACACGCAGACGCCGCGGCGCTCGGGCGCCGGGCGGGCGCATCGCGGGTTCGCCGGTCATCGCTCGCGGTTCGCGGATCGCGGGTCGCCGGTCATCGATCGCGGGTGACGGTCGTCAGCGCGTCGCCCGCGCCCGGATGGCGGCCAATGCACCCGTGGTCGAGAGCGCGAGCGCGAACAGCAGCATGAGTGACGGCACCGCCGGCCCCGGACGCGCAGGGGCCGTCGACGTGATCGGCAGGAACTCGCCGCAGAGCGCATCGATGACGGCCGAGCCGTGCACGGTTCCGGCCGTGGCCACCACGGTGCGCTCGTCGGCCACGGGCGCCAGCGTCACGGGGGTTGTCGCCACCCCCGACGCATTCGTCGCGGACTCGGCCCCGATCGTGTCGATCGCCTGGACGGCCCCTTCCAGCTTCCACGCGACGACCTGCCCCGCGACCGGGTTGCCGTTCGTGTCAATGACGGTCGCCGTCACGGAGCTGACGTCGCACCCGCCGGTGACGGTGATCGTATAGGGCGTCTGATCCTGGTACGCCGCGACGGCGGTCACCCCCGCGAACACGAGCATGAGCCCGGCGAGCAGGGCCACTGCGCCATCCCTCTGTTTCATCGCCCGCTTCTCCCTCGCGATCCGAGCTCCGCCTTCAGGCCGTCTGCCCGATCCCGACGGCCTTCCCGTCCGCCACGTTCCTCCGACCTGCACCCACCGGCCGATATGCGTGCCACGGCGCGTCCGGATGGCCTATCGCCGCCGCCGTCTCCGAGGGGTTCTGCGCGTAGCGCAACATGAGCGTGCGCAGATGCGCGTCGCACCCTGCATTCGCCAGCTCGAGCAGGTCCCCGACGTCCTCGCGGATTGCCGCCGGCGGGGGATCGGCGACCACCCGGAGGACCTTGGAGCTCGCCGTCTCCTCCACCTGCTCGCCCGCGTAGAAGAGCTCCTCGTGCAGCTTCTCGCCCGGGCGCAGCCCCACGATCTCGATGGGCTGGCTGTCCGGGTCGCGTCCGGAGAGACGGACCAGGTCGCGAGCGAGGTCGAGGATCCGGATCGGTTCCCCCATGTCGAGCACGAACAGGTCGCCGCAGCGCCCGAGGGCCGCCGCGTCCAGGATCAGCCAGGCCGCCTCCGGGATCGTCATGAAGAACCTGGTCATGTCGGGGTGCGTGACCGTCAGCGGTTCGCCCCGCTCCAGCTGGTCCTGGAAGATCGGTACCACGCTGCCCGACGAGCCGAGCACGTTCCCGAAGCGGACCGCCACGTACGGGCGGCCGGTCAGCCGCGCGGTGTCCGCGACGAGCATCTCCGCGATCCGCTTGCTCGCGCCCATCACGCTCGATGGCCGCACCGCCTTGTCCGTCGACACGAAGACGAACCGCTCGACGTCGGCGGCGACGGCGGCGTCGAGCAGCGACAGGGTGCCCGCCATGTTCACGTAGGCCGCGTCGGACGGGTGATCCTCCATGAGCGGGACGTGCTTGTAGGCCGCGGCGTGGAAGATCACGTCCGGGGTCTCGTCCGCCACGAGGCGCCGCATCGCATCGCGAGTGGCCACGTTGCCGAGGTGGACGTGCAGCGAGCCGCCGCCGTGCCCCCGCTCCGCGCGCGCCTCGAGCTCCCGCTGGATCGTGTAGAGCGGGCTCTCGGCGCGGTCGACGAGTACCAGCGTCCGCGGGCGCAGGGCGTGGAGCTGGCGCGCGAGCTCCGAGCCGATGGATCCGCCGGCACCGGTGATCATCACGCATCGGCCCGTCACGATCTCGCACACCGCCTGGGCGTGCTCCGATACGGCGGGCCGGCGGAGCAGGTCCTCGAGGCGGACGTGGCGGACGTGGTACGCGTCGATGCTGCCGTCCACGATGTCCTGGAGCGATGGAACCGTGCGTACCTCGAGGCCGAGCGCGAGCGCCGCGTCGACGACCCTCCGGACCGCGCGTCCCGGGGCGCTCGGCATCGTGATCAACACCGAGGTCGCGCCGGTTGAGTCGGCCGCCTGGCGAAGCGTCGCGAGGCCGCCCCACACGCGGATCCCGGCCACGACCGTGCCCCTGAGGTCCGGATCGTCGTCCAGGAACCCGACCGGCAGGATCCCCGCCTCGGGCTCGTGCTGCGCCGATCGGGCCAGGCGGACGCCGGCATAGCCGGCGCCGTACAGGAGGGTCGGTCGCGGCGGCGAGCCCGCGGGGCGCTGCGGGGCAGTGTCGGCGAGCGCCCGGATGCCGAAACGGAGGCCTCCGACGCCCGCGGTGGTCAGGAGCGCCTCGGAGATCCAGAACGAGCGCGGGAAGCCCGGCGCCCAGTCGAGGCCGAGCACGACGGCCGAGCCGTAGTAGGCGATCACCGCG
>JAJYJR010000426.1 GCA_021789355.1 Chloroflexota bacterium
TCAGGCGCGATGCAGGCGGTAGCGGACGCCTCTGCCCCGGGGCGGCCCGGAGTACTCCAGAGCACCGCTATCGAGCAGCTTGCCAAGGACACGGGTCGCCGTCTTTGGCTCCAGGCCCAGGAGCTGGACGGCCTGCTCCCGGCTGATGTCCGGGTGCTGGTCGAGATAGGCACGGACGAGCGACGAGTGCTCTTCCATCGTCGAGCGGCGGTACGTCAGGCGCTCGCCGAGGCGCGCCTTCGCGTCTGAGGTGAGGCGGAAGGCCCTGCTGCCGTTGAGGAGACGCTCGACCGCTCCCGCCGCCTCGAGTGCGGTGAGAGTCCTGAAGGCCTCACCCACCGTCCGCTGCGCGACTACCGCCAACCGCTCGGGGCGGAGCGGCGTGTCATGCAGCAGATCGCGGATGGCGATCACGACTGCCGGGTCGTCCTCGAACGCCCGGTTCTGCGCCTCAAGGTCGTCGAAGAACGCCCGGAGGCCCACATCCGGCGTGCCACCGGCGAGTCGGACGATCAGCTCGCCGTTGTCCTCCACGATCTCTGGCGCGTCGTGACCTTCCCGGAGCATGGTCCGATACATCGTCTTGATGCCGACGCCCTGCCGCTCCGCCACCGCGATGGCCCAAAGCGCGTGCGCCAGGGCCTCGTTTCGAGGGCGTGACGGCGTGGCCAGCAGGCGATCCACCGAGACGACCGGTAGCAGCCCACCGGGGGAGCGCACCTTGAAGGTGTCGGCTGGTGATCCAGACGCCACGGCATGGACTTGCTGGCGGTCGAGCCGGTAATCGCGGTGCATGACGGCGTTGACGAGCGCCTCGCGGTAGGCTGGCCTAGGCACCGGGCGCAGTTCGCGTCGAGTGAGCCCCACGACGACAGGGGCGACCGGGAACGCGACATCGTCGAGGAGCCGGTAGGCCTCCTCGAGGAAGAGCACCAGGGGCGCCCGCCCCACAAGATCGTGGTGCGCTGGCCGGCCCTCAACGTCGGTGATGAGGAGCTGAGCCTGGACGATTCGCGGCTCAAACGGGGCCAGCAGCAGCGCCCCGGCCCGGTTGATCTCAGGGTCGTCTCCGTCGTCGAGGAGCACACCCATCCGACTCGCAAGCTCGCGCTCGCTCGGTGGCGTCGTGTCCTGCCGCTGCCGATAGAAGCGCATCGCAGTCTCGATCGCCCCTGGATCGACCTCGGACAGCCGCATCCCGCTCGGCTCCGCACTCCAGTCGAACCCACGCCGCGCCTCCAGGAAGCGGCGTGCTGCGTCGCCCGTGAGTTCCACGCACCGCTTGCCGTGCCGTGTCCGCAGCTTGTCAGCCGCGCGGATCTCCTCGAGTGCCGGCTCCACGTTGATGAAGTAGAGCCGTGACCCGAAGGTCGGGATCTCCTCGATGAAGAACCCGCTGTAGTGCGGCGTGGTGAGAGCCCAGATCCTCTCCTTCAGCCAGTCGAGGTCGAGATACGAGCCGACGAGCGCGCCGGGGCCGGATGCGCCGTCCGCGACCCCGACGACGAGGACGCCTCCGCGCGTCGTGTTGGCGAAGCACGCCACCTCGTTCGCGAGGGCCTGTGCCGCGGGCTCGTGCTTGGGGCCAATAGCCTGGCGCGTGCCGCGACCGTTCGTTCCGGCCTCCTCCTTGAAGTCGACCATCTCGCTCTCCGCGTCATCCGCGTTTGCGCCGGCCACTACCGCGCGAACGGCGTCGAGGGCAGCCTGATGACGGAACGGGACACTGCTCATGGGCCTAATATACGCATTGTGTCGGGCCGACGCAATGCGCAGTTACGCCTCTGGTCGATGACCCATTTCCGGGGTGACACTCAGCGCAGTGCGTCGCGCTCCGCGGCGCCGCCCGGACGCGCCGTCCGAACACCCCCGCCCCGGCCCCGCCGTCCGAACCGGCCCGGTTCTTGCCGTGTTGCACGGGGAGGACCTGAC
Organism: Chloroflexota bacterium; assembly: GCA_021789355.1. The sequence goes on from JAJYJR010000426.1 coordinate 1,933, forward strand.
GCGCGAACCGGTCCGGTCGCCCCCACGAGAACCTCGCTTCGTGCGCCGTTTGCACGGGGAGCACGCTATCCGGCGCGGAGGGCCGGTTCCCTGCGTAACTACCGCCCGGGGACCGGTATCCACGGATGGCGCCGCCTCGCGGCCCGCCCGAGGCCCCGGCGGACAGTCCGATGCGGCCCGTGCGTGGGTCACCCACGCACGCGTGCCTGGGACCACGGGCGTGAATGCGTGGCAACGGGCGCGACGCGCCCCACGCGCACCCGCTGGCGCGGTGCAAGTTCGCGCACAGCGTTCCCCCCATGATCGATGCGCAGGAACTGCCGGGCGCGACCGGCCGGCCGAGACTGCGCCAGACGGCCCGGCCGGCGGCGCCTGGTGCGGCTTGGATGCCCGCGCGGCACGGGAACGTGGCATCGCCGTGGCCTTGCCCCCGAGCGGTAGCCGCCGTGGCCTTGCCCCCGAGCGGTAGCAGGCGCGCGCTTGACACCGAGCGGTAGCATCGGACATACTTGCCCCCGAGCGGTAGCAGGCGCGCGCTTGACACCGAGCGGTAGCATCGGACATACTTGCCACCGAGCGGTAGCAGCGAGCGCTCGGCAGCAGCTGGCGCTCGGCGGCAGCAAGCGTTAGCAGCCAGCGTTCAGCGCCGTAAGGGGTGCGAGATGCGCGTGAGATCCATCGCCGATTCCGCCGCTGCCGTTCGCGGCCGCAGGATCGAGCTTGATCTCAGCCAGGATCAACTCGCATGTCGGGCCGGCGTCTCGCGGAAGTGGGTCTACGAGTTCGAGGCCGGCAAGCCGACGGCGGAGTTCGGCTACGTCATCCGGGTGCTCGAGGCCCTCGATCTTCGCCTGGAGGTCCGAACCGAGGACCGGCGAACCGAGGAGGCGCCCGACGCGGCCGCGTCGGCGGTCGACCTCGATTCGCTGCTCGAGGAACACCGGCGTGGCTGACGAGCTGATCGTCGTTATCGGCCGGACCGTCGCCGGGACCATGACGCGGCTCCCGAACGCTCGCCTCCGTTTCGAATACGACGAGAGGTACAGAGTGAGCGCGGATCCGACCGCGCTGTCACTGTCCATGCCAGTCGCGATCCACGTGCATGCCGACGACCAGCGCCGGCAACCGGTCACGAACTACCTGTGGGGCCTGCTGCCCGACAACGAGACCGTCCTCGACCGCTGGGCTCGCCACTACCAGGTGGGCGCCTCATCCCCGTTTGCGCTCCTCAGCACGCCGATCGGTGCCGACTGCGCGGGCGCCGTCGCATTCTGTCGCGCGGATGGCCTCGATCACCTGCTCGCGCGGCCGGGCACGGTCGCCTGGCTCGGCGAAACGGACGTCGCCCGGAGGCTGCGGGACCTGAGGCGCGACTCGAGCGCCTGGCTCGGCCGGAACTTCACCGGACAGTTCAGCCTCTCGGGCGCCCAGGCCAAGACGGCCCTGCTGTACCGCGACGGCCGCTGGGGCGTGCCGTCCCGGTCTCTGGCGACGACCCACATCCTGAAACCCGCCGTCGTTGGCTTCGACGACCACGACCTGAACGAACACCTCTGCCTGGAGGCGGCCCGACGCGCCGGCCTGCTCGCCGCCCGGTCATGGATCGCGACCTTCGAGGACCAGACCGCGGTGGTCGTGCAGCGCTACGACCGCCGGGTCGTCGGCGAGGACGTCGTGCGCATCCACCAGGAGGACACGTGCCAGGCGCTCGGCCTCCCGCCGGGCGCCAAGTACCAGAACCAGGGCGGTCCCACGCCGAGGGAGATCGCGACGCTCTTCCGGCGGTCCATGCCCCCCGCCGCCGCCAGCGATGCAGTGTCACGCTTCGCGGACGCGCTGATCTGGAACTGGCTGATCGCCGGTACCGACGCGCACGCCAAGAACTACTCGCTGTTGCTGTCCGGTGCAGACGTCCGCCTTGCGCCCCTCTACGACATCGCGTCCGCGCTGCCATACGGGACGCACGAGAAGAAGCTGCGCCTCGCGATGAAGGTGGGCGGCGAATACGACGTCTATCCGCGCCGCAATACCTGGCCCCAGGCGGCGCAGGAGCTGGGGCTCGACACCGACCAACTGATTGCACGCGTGCGTGTGGTTGTGGCCGCCGCCCCCGACGCGTTCGCTGCGGCAGCCGCCTCCCCCGGGGTGGTCGCGCTTGGCCGCCCGATGCCTGCGAAGCTCGTCGACCTCGTTGCCGAACGTGTGCGTCGCTGCGCGGCCCTGATCGGCTGAGCGGCCCGCTCGCCCACGCCGCCCGAACACCCCCGCCCCGGCCCCGCCGTCCGAACCGGCCCGGTTCTTGCCGTGTTGCACGGGGAGGACCTGACGCGCGAACCGGTCCGGTCGCCCCCACGAGAACCTCGCTTCGTGCGGCGTTTGCACCGGCAGCACGCTATCCGGCCGCGACGGCCCATTCCCTGCGTAACTACCGCCCGGAGACCCGTATCCACGGATGCGCCGTCTCGCCGCTCGCCGGGGTCCCGGCGGAAGGCCGACGGCGCCACGCACCCAGCCACTCACGCACGCGCCCGTGCCCCGCGACGCGACACGCACCACGCGCACCCGTCCCCGAGGCGCAACATCCTGCACAACGTTCCCGCCATGGTCGATACGCACGGACTGCCGGCCGGCGGCGCTCGTGGCGGCGCCTGGTGCGGCCGGCGGCGTCTGGTGCGGTCGGCGGCGCCCCGCTCACCCACTCTGCCGCCCGGTACGCGGCCCGCCTTCTGCCGCGTTTGCACGGGGAGCACGCTACCCGGCGGTGCCGGCCGATTCCCTGCGTAACTACCGCCCGGGGACCCGTATCCACGGATGGCGCCGCCTCGCCGCTCGCCGGGGTCCCAGCAGACGGTCCGCGGCGCCACGCACCCCGCCACTCACGCACGCGCCCGTGCCCCGCGACGCGACGCGCACCACACGCACCCACCCCGAGGCGCAACATCCTGCACAACGTTCCCGCCATGCACGATACGCACGGACTGCCGGCCGGCGGCGCTCGTGGCGGCGCCTGGTGCGGCCGGCGGCGCTCGTGGCGGCGATGGACGCGGTCGGCGGCGCCTAGTGCGGTCGGCAAGGATCGGCGGTCGGCGCTCCTCCCGCCTCTGCCTGTCCGCTCCACCGGGCGCGTCGCAACCACGACTGTCTCCGGGATGCCCAGCATGAGCCCGTGCTGCTTTGCCTCTTCGGTCAGCTCGACGCCCACGATCTGGCCATTCTCGAGGATGATCCGGAGTCGATGGCCCTCATTGACGCCGTGCCGAAGGATGAGGCGCCGGCGCTGCTGATCCTATGGCGAGCTAACGAGATGACGGGCGCGCGGATGACGCGCTGTTACACCACATCCTGGGACTTGCCCCGCTTCGCCCAGAGACACGCGTAGGCAGCGGGGACAGGACGGCGTATCCGCTCATCGGTGAGGATGATCTTCGTTCATCAGTCATCGCGTGGCCCTTGGCGGGCCGCCCCGGAGGATGAAAGATAGGGCGTCGCTCGGCGACGTCGTCCCTCTGTGGTGCTGCGAGCCCGTGTTTCAGTCGGACGCGGGAGCCTCGGGCGCAC
>JAJYJR010000427.1 GCA_021789355.1 Chloroflexota bacterium
GGGCGGTCCCGCAGGACTCGCAGATGGCGGGGTAGCGTAGCCGAAGGCGCCGGCGGTCGCCGAGGGTCGAGGCCGGTTCTCGCCCGGCCGGTGCGTCCATACGAGCGGCCAGTCTACGGCTGACCGTTGCCCCCAGGCGGTGTTGCCGAGCCTCCCCCCGGCAAGCACCCTACGTCCACGTGTGACAGCTCAGGTGGCGCTCACCGATGATCTCGCGGCCCGCGCGAGCACCGGGCGGCCGACCGATGCCGGACGGCACGGGCGGCGGCGACCCGGGGGGCGTCGTGATCCTCTCCGCTGAGGACGATCTCGCGCGCACGGTTTGCCCGCGGCTCGAGGCCGCCGGCGCCGACCTCGCCCGGATCGCCACCGTTGCCCTCCGCGCACGTGACGGGGGCACCCGAGCGCCGCTCATCACGCGCGAGGACCTCGCCGCGGTCGAGGAGGCGGTTCACGAGACCGATGCGCGTCTCCTCATCGTCGACCCGGCTCATGGCATACCTGCCCGACGAGATCAACACCAACCGCGACACGACGTTTGCGGCGGGCGCTGCGGGGGCTCGCCGAACTGGCCGAGCGAACGGGCCCGCGCGCGGAACATGGCACCGACCAGGCCCCGTCGCGCACGCACGATCCCGCACGCCCGTAGGGACGCTCCGGCACGGGGTGGGCGACGACACCGCACAGGCCCTGACGGCTCTCATGCATCCCGCCATTTATGGATGAATGGGAGATTCGGATGGCGCCGGTGGCACTACTGGGCACTTGCGTGCCCTAGCTGTGATTCCGGCCCTGGCCGCCCTGGCACTTCTGGGCTCTCGTCGGCTCGTGCGGTCCCGGGGATGCTCCGTCACGGCAATTGCCCGCGACACGGGCGGCCGCAGGTAGCAAGGGGAGCACAGGCGGACGAGATCGTCGTCAGTCGCACCGGCGTGGGACACGGCTGGGGTTCCGATCGCTGGAAGTGGGTCAGCGGCCTGACACCCGAGGAGCGGGTCGCCGTTCGTGCCGGAAAGATCGTCCTCATCACGGGCTGTCCGCCGGCCGGCGGGAACTACGGCACCACCGTTCGGCAGGTGGTCGCCCAGTACGGCCGCTTCGGGCACCGGCTCCCGACAAGAGAGACATTGACCGCGTGTGGGGAGACCGACCTACGCGTCGTCGGGACACCGTGGGAGTAGGGGAAGGTGGCCACGGTCGAGCCAGATGGACCTGGGGGCCTGAAGGTCAGCCACGCTATCACTCGCAACCGAGTTCCGCGCTCAAGGCCACGCGCTCGCGCCGCAGCGCATCGAGCGTCGGCCCAGCGGGGTGCTGAGCTCGCCCGCGTCACAGGTCCGGCGTGCCTCGCGCTCCAGCAGCCGGACGGCCGCCCCACAACCTATCGTCGGCACGGGGTTGACACGGGCCGCAGGTCGCCGATCCTCGTGCACCGCCGACCGACCCGCCTCATCTCGAGGCGACGCTCGGCGGCCCCCCACGGGAGGCGACCGGCGATGCCAGCGAAGCCACGCTCCATGTACCTCGATCCCTACCTGGCCGACTCGGCGCAGCGGGTGTTGCGGGGCGGACGTCCGCTGACGCCGGCCACCTACCTCTCCTACCAGCTGGATGGCTGGGCGCGGACCCATGGCTACCTCTACCGACGCGCGCTCATGCGCGCGCTCGACGAGGAGGTCCGACAGGGCCGCGTAGTGACCGTCCGCTCGTCCCACGGCGCCGTGGGCTACGCGCCGACGGCGATCGCCGCCTGATCGCAGGGCCAAGCGACCGTCGAACCGGTGCGACGGCACACCCGCACCATTCCGGCGAGGCGCCGAGGCTACCGGAGGCCCCGCTCCCGTCCGTCTCCATCGGCGCATCCGCGTGCACCCATCGCCGGACGCGTGGCGTCGCCGAGCCTGACCGAACCCGCCCTATGCGGCCGTCGCCCAGTGCTCCGAGAGGACCTCGGCCTGCTCGAGCACGGTGAGCGTTGCCCGCTCCTGCTTGTCGGGCGGGTAGCCGTGCTTGCGCAGGATGCGCTTGACGAGGACCCGCAGGTGGGCCCGGACGTTCTCCCGGACGGTCCAGTCGATGGTGACGTTGCCCCGGACCGACTCGACCAGTTCCCGCGCGATGGCCCGCAGGGTCTCGTCGCCGAGCACGGCGACCGCACTGTCGTTCGCTTCCAGGGCGTCGTAGAAGGCGAGCTCGTCCTCCGAGAGCCCGAGCGCCTCGCCGCGGGCATCGGCGGCGTGCATCTCCCGGGCCAGCGCGATCAGCTCCTCGATCACCTGCGCCGTCTCGATGGCGCGGTTCTGATACGCGCGCAGGGCGCGCTCGAGCATGACCGCGAAGGAGCGTGCCTCCACCACGTTGCGGCGTGAGCGGGTCCGGATCTCGCCCGACAGCAGCTTCTGCAGGAGTTCGACCGCCACGTTGCGCTGGGGCAGCTCGCGCACCTCGGCGAGGAACTCGTCGGAGAGGATCGAGATGTCGGGCTTGCGCAGGCCCGCCGCCGCGAAGATATCGACGATCTCGTCGGAGACGACCGCGCGCGACACGATCTGGCGGATGGCGTGGTCGAGCTCCTCGTCGCTGCGCCGTTCGCCCGGCGCGCCCTTGACCAGGACCGCGCGCACGGCCTGGAAGAAGCCCACGTCGTCGCGCACCGCGAGCGCCTCATCGGACGGCACCGCGAGCGCGAATGCCCGGGAGAGCTCGGCCACCGCGCGCAGCAGGCGTGCCTTGCCATCGGGGAGGGCAAGGATGTGTTCCTGCGCCTGCGGGAGGAGCGACACCCGCTCCGGAGCACTGCCGATGGTCCAGCGCGACCAGTCGAAGCCGTGGAAGAGCCCGCGGCAGATCTCGACCTTCTCGCGCATCACGGCGATCGCCACGGCCTGATCGAGGGCGGTGTCGCCCGTGCCGCCCGACTCGGTGTAGACCGCGAGCGCCTGGCGCAGCTCGTCGGCGAGGCCGAGATAGTCGACCACGAGCCCGCCGGGCTTGTCGCGGAAGACGCGGTTCACCCGCGCGATCGCCTGCATGAGGCCATGCCCGCGCATGGGCTTGTCGAGATACATCGTGTGGAGTGAGGGGGCGTCGAAGCCGGTCAGCCACATGTCGCGCACGATGACGATGCGGAAGGGATCGGCCGGGTCGCGGAAGCGCTGCGCCAGCGCCTCGCGGCGGGCCTTGTTGCGGATGTGCGGCTGCCAGTCCAGCGGATCAGCGGCGGAGCCCGTCATGACCACCTTGAGCGCGCCCGCGTCGTCGGTGTCGGCGGTCCACTCGGGACGCAACACCGCGATCTCCCGGTACAGCGCCACGGCGATGCGGCGGCTCATGGTGACCACCATCGCCTTGCCGTCCATGGCGTCGAGGCGGTTCTCGAAATGCTCGACGAGGTCGCGGGCGACGAGGCGCAGCCGATGCTCGGCGCCGACCACGGCCTCGAGCTGCGCCCACTTCGACTTCAGGCGCTCCTTGCGCTCGACCTCCTCGCCCTCGGTGGCTTCCTCGAAGTCGGGGTCGATGCGGGGACGCTCGGACTCCGCCAGGTCGAGCTTGGCCAGGCGGCTCTCGTAGTAGATCGGGACGGTCGCCCCGTCGGCCACCGCGCGCCCGATGTCGTAGACGCTGATGTAGTCGCCGAAGACGGCGCGCGTGCTCGCATCGGTGGTCTCGATGGGGGTTCCGGTGAAGCCGATGAAGGACGCGTTGGGCAGGGCGTCGCGCACCTGCTGGGCGTATCCGTAGGTCACCACACCGGTCTTGGTGTTGACCTTGGCGTCGAAGCCGTACTGGCTGCGGTGCGCCTCGTCGGCAATGACCACGATGTTGCGCCGCTCCGAGAGCACCGGGTGGCGATCGCCGGTCTCCTCGGGCAGGAACTTCTGGATCGTGGTGAAGACGACGCCCCCGGCGGCCACCCGCAGCTTCGCCCGCAGGTCGGCCCGATCCACGGCCTGCACGGGCTCCTGGCGCAGCAGGTCCTGACAGCGCGCGAAGGTGCCGAAGAGCTGATCGTCGAGATCGTTGCGGTCGGTAATCACGACGAGCGTCGGGTTCGCCATGGCGGGCTCGAGGATCACCCGCCCGGCGTAGAAGGCCATGGTCAGGCTCTTGCCCGAGCCCTGGGTGTGCCACACCACGCCGACCCGTCGGTCGCCCGGTTCCCCGCCCGGCTGGAGACCGGCCTCCCAGCGCCCGGGCACTTCGGCGACGCGCCCGCCCCGTGCGGCCCGCAGCGTCTCTTCGAGGGCCACGTTCACCGCGTGGAACTGGTGGTAACCCGCGACCTTCTTGGAGAGGTGGCCGTCCCCCGGATCCTCGAAGACCACGAAGTGCCGCACCAGGTCGAGGAACCGACGATGCTCGAAGACACCCTCCAGGACGACCTGGAGCGCCGGCATGCTCGCCGGTGCATCGGACCGCCCGTCGATCGTGCGCCAGGGCTTGAACCACTCGCGTCCGGCGCCGAGCGCCCCGATGCGTGCCTGCGTCCCATCGGAGGCGACGAGCACCTCGTTCGAGGCAAAGAGCGCCGGGATCTCGGCCTGGTAAGTCTCGAGTTGATGGAAGGCCGACCAGACGGTGGCCTGCTCGTCGGCAGGGTTCTTGAGCTCGATCACGCCGAGCGGCAGCCCGTTCACGACGATGAGGACGTCAGGCCGGCGCGTGTGCTGCCCCTCGGCCACGGTGAACTGGTTGACCGCCACCCAGTCGTTCGCCTCGGGATGGTCGAAATCGACGACGCGGGCCTGGGCGCCGGCGATCGAGCCGTCCGGCCGCGCGTACTCGACGGTGACCCCATCCACCAGCATCCGGTGGACCGCACGATTGCGGGCGAGCAGGCTGGGGGCGTCCACCCGAGTCAGCTTGCGGTAGGCATCGTCGAGCGCCACGGGCGGTAGATCGGGGTTGAGTCGCACCAACGCCTGGCGCAGCCGGCGCTCGAGGCTGACGTCGCGGTATCCGGCGTCGGTCCGTTCGGCGGCTGGCTCCCCCACCGCGATCTCGGGACCGTGCAGGACCTCGTATCCGAGCGACCCAAGCCAAGTAAGCGTGGCCTCCTCGACGACAGACTCGGTGAACCCCGTCACGTCGCAAGCCCCGCGCGGGCCCCTGTTCGCCGGCTCACCGTGCCGCGCCCTGCCGGCGGATTGTGGCCGCGACCAGATCCTCGGCCGCCGCAACGACGACCTGAAAGCCAATGCGAGCGGTGCGCGCGTCGGGCGAGAAGCGGCTCGCCAGTTGCTCGGCCGGGTGCACGTAGTTGCGGAAGTCGCGCAGTCCGTGGCCGAATCTCTCCACGTTCGGCGACAGGTCACCGAGTTCCGTGAGAACGTCGACCCACTCGCTCAGCCGCCAGTCCGGTAGCCGTTTCGCCGGTTTGTTGTACCGATCCGCGAAAGCCCGGTTCACTCGCTCGGGGTTGCGCGCGCCGTAGCCGAGGCACATGCCCTCGAGAACACTGCCGCACAGGATGACCGCCGCGAGGT
>JAJYJR010000428.1 GCA_021789355.1 Chloroflexota bacterium
TCGGCTCGGCGGCCGCGGCCACGGTGGGGAAGTCGTGCGGGAAGCCGTGCTCGTCGGCGACCGCGGCGAACGCCTCGTAGCAGATGCGCCCGGCCTCCTGCCAGTCGGCGTCGACCGCCTCGCGGATGGACAGCGTCATGCACGCACTCCGATCACCCCCATTGGGCCGCGGCGGCGCGACGCCGGCCGCGGCTGGACCCCGTGGCCACGGGGCCGCGCCTCAGGACTCCGAGGTCGCGCGGGCGTAGGCGGCGGCGACGGCCACGATGATCGCGCCGAAGAGGATCTGGTTGAAGGCCTCGGGAAGACCGAGGGCGCCCAGCAGTGCCGTGATCACGGTCAGGATGAGCGCGCCGACGATCGTGCCCCCGTAGCCGCCCCGGCCGCCCATGATCGACGTTCCGCCGAGCACCGCCGCAGCCACGGAGGGCAGGACCGCGCTGTTCACCAGCGTGACGCTCGCGATGTTCGTGTAGCCGGAGTACAGGAACCCGGCGATCGCGGCGAGCACCGCCGAGATGATGTACAGGGCGACGAGCACCTGCCAGGAGCGGGCGCCCGACAGCCGCGCGGCGGTCGGGTTGTCTCCGATGGCGAACAGCATCCGCCCGTAGCCCGTGCGCCGCAGGCCGAGCAGGACGATGATCGCAAGGGGCACGAAGACCAGCAGGTCGTAGGGGAGGACCTGGTCGAGCGCCTGGGCGCCCAGCCACTGCAGCTCGGGCGGCACGCCGGCCGATGTCTGGACCGTCTGGATCTGCCAGAAGTTGGCGAAGCCCAGGACCACCAGGCTCATGCCGAGCGTCACGATCAGCGGGTGGACCCGGAAGACGCCCACCCCGATGCCCGTGACCAGGCCCGTGAGCACGGCCGCGAGGAGGGCGACGACGATCCCGAAGGGCGTGCCCGCTCCCGCCGCGAGCGACGCCACCACGAAGCCCGACATCGACGCGACCGCGCCGACGGACAGGTCGATGCCGCCCGTGAGCATCGTGAGCGTCTGGCACGCTCCGAGGATCGCGAGGGGAACGGCGGAGCGGACGATGATGCTGGCCCACGAGAGACCGACCACGCCGGGCCGCGCGATGTCGTTGGCGGCGACCAGCACGATGAGGAGGCCGAGCAGCGGCAGCATGGGCCGCTCCCGGAACTGTTCGCGCCAGGTGGCGGCAGCGCGCCAGCGGCTGCCGGCGGCGGGGGTCCCTGCGATGCCGGTCATGCGCGTGCCCTCCGGATCTCACTGAGAGTGCCCAGCACGACGACCCCGACGAGGATGAAGCCCTGCAGGACGGAGGCCAGGTTGGTGTCGACGTTCAGGAGGGTCATGTCGGTCTGGACCACCTGGAGGACCAGCACCGCGAGGACCGGCCCGAGGACGCCGCCGCGGCCTCCCGCGAGGCTGACGCCGCCGAGGACGACGGCGGCGATGCTCATCAGCGTGTAGGGACCGGGGACCGGGGACCCGATGCCCGTGCTGGCGGTCACCGAGAGGCCGGCCAGCGCCGCGAAGACGCCCATGAAGACGTACGCGAGCAGCTTGGTCCGCCCCACCGGGACCCCGCTCCGGAACGCCGCGAGCTGGTTGCTGCCGATCGCGTAGATCGACAGGCCCAGCCGGGACCTGCGGAGCGGGACCCAGATCACCGCCACGACGACGATGAGGACGATCGCGGCCTGCGGGATCCAGCGGCCGATGGAGTCGTTGACCAGGTTCATGAGCCACGGCGACGCGCTGCCGCCCGGCGAGTTGAGGATGAGCAGCGCCGCGCCCGCCCAGACGTAGGACGTGGCGAGCGTGACGACGATGTCCGGCACCCGCGTCGCGACGACGAGGCCGCCGTTGACGCCGCCGACCACCGCGCCGAGGACGAGCGCCGCCACGACGACGAGCACGCCGAACTGGCCCGAGTGGCCCGCCATCAGGACCGCCGTCACCACGTTGACCAGCGCCATGATCGAGCCGATGGACAGGTCGATCCCGCCCGAGATCACGACGATCGCCTGTGCGACGGCCGCCAGGGCGAGGGGCAGGATCGAGATCGCGAGGCCCTGGATGCCCGCGGCACCGTATGTCGGCTGGATGAACTTGGTGAAGGCCAGGAGGAAGACGAGCAGCACCAGGAGCCCCAGCGTCCAGGCGTTGCGGCGCATGGACGGCACGGCCGTGGCGAGGCCGCGGGGGCGGGTGGCGATGGCCGCGCCGCTCACGCCGGCGCCCCCGGCTGTCGTCCTTCGGCTGCCGTCCCGGCCTCGGGCCCGATGGCGAACTCGGGCATCGTCGCATCGGCGCGCAGGTTGTACGCCGCGCGCAGCAGCGTCGGCTCGTCCGCGTCCGCGACCGCGATCTCGTCGACGATCCGGCCGCCGAACATCACGATTGCCCGATCACAGGCCAACTGGACCTCCTTCAGCTCCGAGGTGTAGAGGAGGACGGCAGCGCCCGCGGCCGCGAGGTCGCGAAGCAGTCGGTAGATCTGCTGCTTGGTGCCGATGTCGATGCCCCGCGTGGGGTCGAAGCAGAGCATCGTCTGCACGCCGCCCGCCACCCAGCGGGCGATCGTCACCTTCTGTTGATTGCCCCCGGAGAGGCGTCGGACCGCGCCCTGGGCGCGCGTGTCGATCTGCAGCGTCTCGATCGCCCGGTCGACCCGCGTCTTCTCGCCGCCCAGGTCGATGAGCCCCCACTGACGCAGCCGGGCCGTGAACGGCATGGCGATGTTCTCGCGCACCGAGCGCTGCATCAGGAGCGCCTCGGCGCGGTCCGCCGGGACGTACACGACGCCGGCGCGGATCGCGTCGGCCGGATGGTGAAACGTCACGGACGCGCCGTCGATCAGGAGCTGTCCGCGCTCCTGCCGTTCCGAGCCGGCGAGGATCCCGAAGAGCTCGTCCTGGCCCTGGCCCTCCAGCGCGACGAGACCCAGGACCTCGCCCGGGTACAGGTCGAACGACACGCCGTGCAGTTTCGTGCCGGAGGCCAGGTCGCGCGCCGCGAGGCGGGGCCTGGCGTCCGGCACGCGCTGCCGGGCGGTGCGCTCGGCGGCCGACATGTCGCCGGCCGCCTGGCCCAGCATGAGGCCGACGATGCGCTCCTCGGCGCCGGCGTTGACGTCGACCACGCCGACCGTCTCGCCCTCGCGCAGCACCGTGGCGCGGTCGCACACCGCGGCGATCTCGATCATCCGGTGCGAGATGAAGAGGACGGACCGTTCGCTGCCGCGGTGGCGCCCCACCACGTCGAGCACGCGCTCGGTGAGGTTCGCGGGCAGGGCCGCGGTGATCTCGTCGAGCATCAGCACGTCGGGCTCGATCGCGAGGGCGCGGGCGAGGTCGACGATCCGGAGCGAGGCAAGCGGCAGCTGCCGCGCCAGCATCGACAGATCGAGGTCCTCCAGCCCGAGCTCGTGGAGCCAGTGCCGGAACGGCTCCACCGGGGTCTCGGTGAGCCGCAGGTTCGATCGGATGTCCAGGTCCGGGATGAGCGATGGCTCCTGGTAGACCGAGACGAGGCCGCCCCGGCGGGCCTCGGCCGGCGAGTGCACCAGCCGCTCACGGCCGTGCACGGCGATCGTGCCGCCGTCGGGCCGGACGGTACCGGTCAGGATCTTGACGAGCGTGCTCTTGCCGGCGCCGTTGGCGCCCATGAGCGCGTGGATCTCGCCCGGACGGACGGCCAGCGACGCGGACTTCAGCGCGGCCACGGCACCGTACGTCTTCGAGATGTCGGTCGCCTCGAGCAGGAGGTCGGTGGTGGTGAGCGTCATCGGATCCCGTCCGTGGAGAAGGCGGATGTGCGGGGGGATGCCGTCGCCGGCATCCCCCCGCGGGTCACGGCCTGGGGACGACTACTCGCCCGGGCCCTTGCACGCGATGGCCTGGGCCGCCGTGTAGGTGGTCCAGTCGGGGATCGTGACGCTCAGCGGCCACTGCGAGTTGAGCCCCTGGATCGACTGCCACGACTGCAGCATGGCGATCCCGGCGGCGCTCGTGTTGTCCGCGGCGACCGGCGTCAGCTGGACGGTGTTCGGCTGGCTGGCGGAGGGGTCCGTCTGGACCTTCTGGCCTTCCAGGAGCTTCAGGGCCACGGTCACGCCCGCGCCGCCGACGGCCGCGGTGTTCTGCACCGCGATGCCCTTCAGGCCCGGGTAGTCCTTGGTGTCGAGCAGCTGGTGCACGAAGGCGCCGAGGTCGGCGCCCACGATCGGCACGAAGGGCTTGCCGGCGGACTTGATCGCATCGACGACCATCGAGTCCATGCCGGACGTCCAGATGCCCTGCGTGTTGTTGTACTGCCCGCTCGCGATCCAGTCGTTGATCAGCTTCGTCGCGGTCGCCGGGTCCCAGCCCGTGAAGACGCCCTGGTTGTTCGGCAGCACCTTGATGTTCGGGAACTCGGCGAGGGCCTTCTGGAACCCGATGTTGCGGTCGCTGTCGGCGGAGTTGCCGGCCAGGCCGCGCATGTAGTAGACGTTGCCCTTGCCGCCCATCTGCTGGAACAGCCACTTGGCGCCCAGGTACGCGTACTCGACCTGGTTGTTGTGGACGTTGTACGTGTTCGGGTCGGTGACGTACGAGTCGACCGATACGGTCACGATGCCGGCCGAATGCGCCTGCTCGAGGGCCGGGTTGAGGGCCGTCGGGTCATTCGGGTTGACGATGATCGCGTTGACGCCCTTGGCGATCAGGTCGCGGATGTCCTGCAGCTGCCCGGCGGCGTCCGTGTTGCGGCTGATGACGGTGATCTGGGAGACCTGTCCGGACACGAGGGCCTGCGCCCTTGCCGTGCACATCTCCTCCTCGCGGAAGCCGTTGCCCACGCCCGCGCCGTTCGAGTAGCCGATGGTGTACTGCTTGCCGCTGGTCGAACCGGTGGTGGAGGCGGCCGGCGCGGCAGCAGATGCGGCCGGTGCGGCGCTCGAGCCGCCCGCGGCAGCCGATGCGGCCGGCGCGGCAGCGGACGGGGCCGTCGTGGCCCCCGCCGAGCAGGCTCCGATGATGACGGTGACCGCGCCGAGCGCGAGCCACCTGCGGAATCCTGGATCTCGATTCATGAACCGGTGTCCTCTCTCCGTTGGTGCGATCTCCCCACTGGGAAACGGTCGGCGAGTGGTCGCCGTGAAGGTGGCCGGGCCCGTCGTCTGTCATCCACCTCCTGTCGGACGACCGGCCGATGCGCGGAATGCCCCCACCCAGTTTCCGGGCCGGCGATCGGGGGCAGCAATGACAATTGCGGCTGAGAAACTGGCAGGAGCGGCGGCCGCGCGGTGCGTGGCCCATCGATCGCGCCGGTCCTCGCCGGGGACGCTGTTGACCTCAATGGGCGTCGCCTCCGGTCGACACCGGAGCCGCGCCCGCCAGGCCTGCCTTGCGCGCGCGGAAGTCGTCGAGCATCGGCCCGGTCTGTGTCGCGCCGACGCGGCTCACGCCGAGGTCGAGCACCGCGAGCAGCGCGTCCAGCGTGCGGACGCCGCCGGCCGCCTTGA
>JAJYJR010000429.1 GCA_021789355.1 Chloroflexota bacterium
ACCATTCCATCGTCAGCGACGGCCGCAGCGTGGTGTACGCGCTGAACCGCGGCGTCCCGTTCGTCATCAGCAACCCCGAGGCGCAGGTGAGCCAGGACCTGGCCCGCCTCGCCCGTGACCTTGCCGGTACCCGGTCCGAATCGCGCGAGGCCGACTCGTCGGCCAGCCGGTCCGCCCAGCGCCGGTCGATCTTCGCCTGGCGATGACCGCATCGCGAGCCTGAGGGAGCGCGCCAATGTCCCTGTTGAGACGCATCGAGAGCGCCCGACCCGCCGCCAGCGGGTCGCTCCCGGCGCCCACCGCGCCCGGCGCACCCACGCCGGCCGGCACCCCTTCGCAGTCCAGCGGCAACGGCGGTGCAGCGGCCCCCCGCATGGCCCCGCAGGTCCCCGTCCGCGAGTCGTTCCGCGACGTCAAGTTCCGGATCCAGAACCGGGTGATCCAGGACCTGGACCCGAAGCTGGACCTCTCGAACCAGGTCGAGGTGCGCCGGCAGATCGAGGAGGTCTTCGGCAAGGTCGTCGACGAGGAGGGTCTGGCCCTCACGCGCGCCGAGCGCGTGCGCATGCTCGAGCAGATCACCGACGAGATCATCGGCCTGGGACCGCTGGAGCCGCTGCTCCGCGATGAGAGCATCACCGAAGTGATGGTCAACGGGCCCCGGCAGGTCTACATCGAGCGCACGGGCAAGCTCGAGCTGACCAACGTGGTCTTCCAGAACGACGACCACGTGATGCGGATTATCGATCGCATCATCGCCCCCATCGGCCGCCGGGTGGATGAGTCCTCGCCGATGGTGGACGCCCGCCTCACCGATGGCTCCCGCGTCAACGCCATTATCCCGCCGCTCTCGCTGGTTGGCCCCGTGCTCACCATCCGCAAGTTCGCCGCATCGCCGTTCACGGTGGACGACCTGATCCGGTTCGGCACCGCCACACCGGAGATGTTCGACTTCCTCAAGGCGTGCGTGGAGGCGCGGCTCAACGTCTTCGTCTCCGGCGGCACGGGCTCGGGCAAGACCACCACCCTGAACGTGCTCTCGTCCTTCATCCCCAACGATGAGCGGATCGTGACCATCGAGGACGCGGCCGAGCTGCAGCTGCGCCAGGAGCACGTGGTCACCCTCGAGTCGCGGCCCCCCAACATCGAGGGCCGCGGCGCCATCCCGATCCGCGAGCTGGTGCGGAACGCACTGCGCATGCGCCCCGACCGCATCATCGTCGGCGAGGTCCGGTCCGGCGAGGCGCTGGACATGCTGCAGGCCATGAACACCGGCCACGACGGCTCGATGTCGACGGGCCATGCGAACACGCCGCGCGACATGCTGTCCCGGCTCGAGACGATGGTGCTGATGGCGGGCGTGGAGCTGCCGCTACGGGCCATCCGCGAGCAGATCGCGTCCGCGGTCGACCTGATCGTCCACCAGAACCGCCTGAAGGACGGCCAGCGCAAGATCGTCGCCATCACCGAGGTCCAGGGCATGGAGGGTGATGTGATCGTGATGCAGGATGTGTTCGTCTTCGAGCAGACCGGCGTGGTGGACGGCAAGATCCAGGGCCGCCTGAAGGCGACCGGCATCCGGCCCAAGTTCGTCGAGAAGTTCGAGGTGGCCGGCATCCACCTGCCGCCGGGCCTCTTCGGCTTCACCTACTGATCGGGGGCAGGCCTGTGCGCGGGGGAGTGGCGACATGAGCAACCCGATCCTGTTCGGGCTGGCCGCCGTCGCCGGGCTCGCCATCCTGCTCGTCACCATCGGGCTGGCGGGGTCCCGGGGGTCGAGCGTCTCCGAGCGCCTGGAGCGGTACGCCTCGGCCCGGACCGAGGAAGAGAAGAAGAAGGCCGGGACGCCGTCGATCTCGGACATGATCCAGAGCTCGGCGGCGCTGGCGACCCTCAACCGGGGGATTGAGGCGCGGGACTTCGGCGCCAACCTGGCCCGGGACATCGCCCGCGCCGACCTGCGCCTGAAGGTCAGCGAGTACCTCGCCATCTGGACGGGGACCACGCTCGGGATCCCGTTGCTCATGATCCTGCTGAGCCCGTTCGTGCAGGTGTTCAGCAGCCCGCTGACGTGGGTCATCGGCGCCTTGATCGGGTTCATCCTGCCGCGGTTCTGGCTGGGGCACCGCCGGACTGCGCGGCTCAAGGCGTTCAACGGGCAGCTGGCCGACACCATCACACTGATCGCCAACGCGCTCCGCGCGGGCTCCTCGTTCCTCCAGGCGGTGGAGCTCGTGGTGCGCGAGACGCGCCCGCCGATTGCCACCGAGTTCGGCCGGGTCATCCGCGAGGTCAACCTGGGGCTGCCGTTCGACCAGGCGCTGGAGAACATGCTGCGGCGGGTGCGCTCGGACGACCTGGAGCTGATGGTGACGGCGATCTCGATCCAGCACCAGGTTGGTGGCAACCTGGCCGAGATCCTGGACTCGATCGCGTTCACCATCCGGGAGCGGGTCCGCATCAAGGGCGAGATCCGGACGCTGACCGCGCAGCAGCGGCTCTCGGGCTACGTGGTGGGCTTCCTGCCGATCGGCCTGACGGCGATCCTGTTCGTGATCGCGCCGTCGTTCATGCAGCCGATGTTCCGCAAGCCGCCCGAGGTGCTGGGCTTGCCGGCCGGCATCATCGTCCTCGGCATCGCCGGCTTCGCGATGTTGATGGGCTTCATGATCATCCGCCGCATCGTGGACATCGAGGTCTGAGCCATGCCGATCCTGACCATCCTCGTCGGCGCCGTGCTCGCCCTGGGCATCCTGCTCGTCTTCATCGGGATCGCCCAGTCGGCGCCGGTCGACCCTGTACAGGCGCGCCTGACACAGCTGGGCACCATGCAGGCGAAGAACCTCGAGGAGCTGGAGCTCCAGGCGCCGCTTTTCGAGCGGACCATTCGTCCATTCGCGCGGCGCCTGGCAGGCATCGCCGAGCGGTTCACCAGCACGACTCAGGCGGGGCGCACCGAAAAGCGGCTGGCGATGGCCGGGCACCCGGGCAACATGCGCACCAGCGACTTCCTGGGGCTCAAGGTGGTGATGGCACTGGCGCTGGCCGCGATCGCCTTCCTGGTCTTCGGGATCCTGGCGGGCGGTCTCCTGGAGGGGCTGCTGATCGCGGTCGCTGGAGCGGGCGTGGGGTATCTCGCGCCGGAGTTCTGGCTGGGCCGGCGGATCCGCGCTCGGCAGAAGCTGATCCTGCTCGCCATCCCGGACGCCCTGGACCTGCTGACCATCTCGGTCCGCGCGGGCCTGGGCTTCGACGCGGCGCTGGGCAAGGTCACCGAGAAGATGGTGGGCCCGCTGCCGGACGAGTTCCGGCGGGCGCTGGCGGAGATCCGCGTCGGTAAGGCGCGCCGCGAGGCGCTCCGCGACATCGTGGGGCGCACCGAGGTGCCGGCGCTCACCAACTTCATCGGCGCGGTCATCCAGGCTGAGCAGCTGGGCGTCTCGATCAGCAAGGTGCTCCAGGTCCAGTCCGAGCAGCTGCGCATCGAGCGCCGGCAGCGCGCGGAGGAACAGGCGGCACAGGCACCGATCAAGATGCTGTTCCCGCTTGTTGGCTGCATCTTCCCGTCGCTGTTCGCCGTGATCCTCGGACCGGCGCTCATCCTGATCGCGGTCAACCTGAACACCGGCGGCCACTAGGCCCGCCGGAACGTGGCCAGGACCGAGCCGGGGGAGGAAGCCGGGCGCGCGGTCGCCATCCGGGTCGATCGCGGTGACGCCACTCTCGCCACCGACGTGCGCACGGCGCGCTCGCTCTGGGCGCGCTTCATGGGGCTCATGGGCCGTCGCGCGCTGATGCCGGGCGAGGGGCTGTGGCTCCCGACCGACGTCGGCATCCACATGCTCTTCATGCGCTTCCCGATCGACGCGGTGTTTCTCGCTCCGGCGGATGGTGCGGGTCCCGGCGCGTGGCGCGTCGTTGCGGTCCGCGAGCGCCTGCGCCCGTGGAGGGGCGTGGTCTGGTTCGTGCGGGGCGCGCGCGGCTGCCTGGAGCTCGAAGCCGGGGCGGTGGCACGGGTCGGGCTGCGCTCCGGGGACACGGTGCGGTTCGAGGCAGCGTCGGGAGGTTCGCCCGGGCCTGGCGCGGTCGCGGTCGCGTAGGGTTCAGCTCGCCGCGGCGGGTTCCGCACCTGCGGCAAGCCGGTGCTGGGATCGGCCAGCGGCCAGCATCGGCGCCCAGCAGCCCGCCAGGGCCACCAGTGCCAGCAGGGGACCCGGCAGCCACGCCAGGAGCGGGAGCGCGAGGCCCCACGGTCGATTGCGTGACGCCAGCAGCGCCGCCGGCAGGGTCAACAGCGTCAGATAGTGGGGCCAGAGCAGCGGCACCACCATCAGGGTCGCCACCATGGCCGCCACCAGGCCCGACTCGGCATCGCGTCGCGACGCCGCGACCACCGCGGCCAACGCCAGGAGTCCCCCGACCGCGAAGGCCAGCGTGGGCAAGGGCTCGGCGAGACCGGCCTGGGCGGCAAGCGTCGCCAACCCGACGTCGCTCGACGCGGTGCCCGCACCCCTCAGGTTGAGCAGCAGCTGCGCGTAGTCGAGCCATGCGCCGCCCCCGGCCACGGCGGCCGAAGCCACCAGCAGCACGGCTCCCGCCAGCGCCGCGCCCACGAGCGGTGCCAGGCGGCGACGCAGGGTCCACCAGGCGAGCAGGACGGCGACCTGCGGCCTCACGGCAACGGCGAGGACTGCAGCCAGGCCGCCCGGCGCTCCGTCGAGCGGGCGGACGCTCCATCGCCAGGCCGTGGCTCCGGCCAGCAACACGAACAGGCTCACGTTGCCGAGGTTCAGATCGAGCAGGGTCGGCAGCGACAGGCACGCGATCCCGAATGCGGCCAGCCGCACGGCGCGCGACACGGGCAGGATCGCGCACGCGCCCACGAGCGCGATCACGTGCAGGGCCTCCCAGGCGGCCGTGGCCCAGGCCGGACTGAACGGCACCAGCGCCAGCAGGAGCACCGCGAGCGGGGGCGGGTACAGGTAGAGGCCGCCGGCGCCCGGCGCGAAGGGGCCAGCCTGGGTCTGTGGCTGGTACAGCGCCTGGCCGGCGGCAAGTCGCCTGGCCGCCGCGTCGTAGGCCGCGAAGTCGTAGCCGGAACCGCGACTGCCCTCGAACGCGACCATCGCGCCGACCAGTACGACCGCCCCGACCAGGGCCAGCGTCAGCCCGATCGCGTCGGCCCGGTCCGGCCTGCCAGGACGGGACCGCGGGCCCGTGGCGTTGACGGGTGGCTGGGGGGTCATCGTCCGGTCGTCGGGAGGCCCATCGGCAGGGATGATAAGCGCCGGTCAAGCCCGGACGGCGAAGATTCGGACGTGGCCGTGCTCCTCGATCTCGTCCTGCCGCCCCGCTGCCCCGGCTGCGGCCGCGAGGGTGCGCCGGTCTGCGCGCGCTGCATGCGGCCGCTCGAGCGACGCCTGGACGAGCCGCCGGGCCTGCCGATCGGGCTCCCGGCCGACCTGCCCGACGGGCTCGTGCAG
>JAJYJR010000430.1 GCA_021789355.1 Chloroflexota bacterium
GGCGCAGAGGACGCCGAGCCGCTCGGTGTCGAGGGCGCGACCGGGGCCGATGAGCGGCGCCCACCAGTCGCCGGCGGCGTCGGCGGAGCCGGTCAGGGCGTGGACCACGAGGACCTGCGGAGCCGGCGGCGGCGGCCCGTCGTGGCGGAAGGCGACCGTCAGGGCCGGCAGCGTCACGCCGGCCTCGAGCCCGAACGGGCCGAGGGTGGCGAACTCGACGCGGCCCGCGCCAAGCCAGGGCCACGCCGGCTCCGGGCCGCTGACGGGCTCGCTGCGGACGGTCGGCCCGAGCGCCTCGGCGGCGGTCACGCCGCACTCCCCGCGGGCTCGCCGGCGGGGGTGGCCGTCGCGGCGGCGAGGGCTCCGTCGAGATCGCCGATCAGGTCGTCGAGGTGCTCGAGGCCGACCGAGAGGCGGATCAGATCGGGTGTCACGCCCGAGGCGAGCTGCTCGGCCGGGGCGAGCTGCTGATGGGTCGTGGAGGCCGGGTGGATGATCAGCGACTTCGCGTCACCGACGTTCGCGAGCAGGCTGAAGAGCCGGACCCCATCGATCAGCCGTCGGCCGGCCTCGACGCCGCCCGCGACCCCGAAGGTGACGATGCCGCCGAAGCCACCATCGAGATAGCGCCCGGCAAGCGCATGGGACGGATGGGCCGGCAGGCCAGGATAGCTGACCCAGGCGACGCGCGGATCGGCCTCGAGCCAGCGGGCGAGCGCGAGGGCGTTCTCGCTGTGGCGGGCGATGCGCAGCGGCAGCGTCTCGAGTCCCTGGAGGAAGAGGAAGGCGTTGAACGGGCTCAGCGCCGGACCGAGATCGCGCAGCAGCTGGACGCGGAGCTTGACGCTGTAGGCGGCCGGCCCGAAGGCGTCGGCGTAGCTCACGCCGTGGTACGAGGGGTCGGGCTCGACGAGCTCCGGGAAGCGGCCGGCGGCTGCCCAGTCGAAGCGGCCCGCATCGATCACGACCCCGCCGATCGCGGTGCCGTGGCCGCCGATCCACTTGGTCGCCGAGTGGACGACGATGTCCGCGCCGTGCTCGATCGGACGGGCGAGGAGCGGGGCAAAGGTGTTGTCGACGATGAGCGGGATCCGGTGGTCATGGCCGATCCGGGCGATCGCGGCGATGTCGGCGACATCGAGCCCGGGATTGCCGATCGTCTCGACGTAGAGCGCTCGCGTTCGCTCGTCGATCGCCCGAGCGAAGCAGGCGGGGTCCGAGCCATCGACGAAACGGGTCGTGATGCCGAGCCTCGGCAGGGTCTGGGCGAAGAGGTTGGAGGTGCCGCCGTAGAGGCTGGCCGAGCTCACCAGATTGTCGCCTGCCCGGGCGATGTTGAGGATCGCGAGCGTCTCGGCCGCCTGGCCCGAGGCGACCGCGACGGCCCCGACGCCGCCCTCGAGCGCCGCCATGCGCGCCTCGAAGACGGCCGTTGTCGGGTTCATGATCCGGCTGTAGATGTTGCCCGCCTCCTCGAGCGCGAAGAGCCGGGCGGCGTGCGCGGCGTCGTCGAAGACGTAGCTCGTGGTGGCATAGATCGGGACCGCTCGCGCGTTCGTCGCGGGATCCGGCTTCTGGCCGGCGTGGAGGGCGAGCGTCTCGGGACGGTAGGTCGGATCGGACACGGTGGGGCCTCGCTCGAATGGGTCGGTTGGGGGGAGGTCCCGATCGGCCGGGGAGGCCGAGTGTGGGGGCGGCTACCCGTCGTGTCCGTCGGAGGTACAAGAAAGCCGCAGCTCCTGCGCTGGAACTGCGGCCCCGGGACCGATCTGCGGCCCCGGCAACACCCCGCCTCTCAGGCTGCGCCCGGCCTCAGACCCCATCCTCCGCACGGCGGGGCCGCCAGCGCATACACATCGACCAGGAGACGGGGGTGTGGTTCACGGTGCCCGGCAGTATGGAGCACGCCTCGCTCGGCGGCAAGTGCGTGGCCGAGGTTCGCAGCACAAGGCGTCGGTGCGCCGACCGCTGCGCCGAGGGTGGCCCGGCCGCTATCGGACCTCGGTCAGCCGCACAGAGCTCGCGAGTCGCTCTCGCCGAACCGCCGCCGCGAACGAGCGCGTGGCATCCGCGAGCTCCTCGGATGCGGCGTCCCAGTCGGGGCTCCATGGGCTGGCCCCGGCCACCCGTCGGCGGGCCCGCTCGACGCGCCGTCGGAATACCGCGATCTCTGCCTCGTCCACGTCCGTCGTGCCCCTTCCTGAAGATCGGGCGGGCCCGGGTGCCCACCAGGGCCCGCCCATCTGGCGGCCCTCCTGGCCTCCATCGGCCTCGTGCACCTTTGGGGGACGCGTGCGCCGGGTGGCCTGGCCGCCTCGACGGAGTATCGGTCAACGACGAGTTGACGGTCATCCCCCGTTCGGTGCAAGCCGGCTGGGACCTTCGACTGGCCGGGCCGTGCGTGAGGCCGCGTCGAGTGGGCGGGGAAGACGGACCTGCGGGGCGCTGGACCGCGTCGCTGGCGTGCGGCAAAGGCCCGCTGGACCCGACTGATGCCGCCCGGGTCGCTGGCGGGATCAGATGGACGGGTCAGCCAGAGCTCTAGTGCGGGTACGGGGTGCTGTCGGCGAGGACCACGGCGGCGCTCGCGAGGGCGAGCAGGGCGCCAAGCAGCCAGGCGGCGAGGACGGGGCGATAGCGGTTCAGGCGAGCAGACACGGGGACTCCTTTCGGGTGCTGCCCGCCGGCGACCCGGGCGGACCTCCGGCTGGTCGGGGACTCCAGCGCCGGAACTCCGTCGGGGATGCTATCCTTCGCTGATGGGGAAGTCAAGTATTGCTGTACTACGCGGCTGGGGAGCCGGTTCGGACGTGGCTCGCGAGCTCGGTGCCAGGATCCGCTCGGCGCGGCGGGCGAGGAACCTGACCCAGGGCCAGCTCGGTGATCCGCTCACCAAGGGCTATGTCTCGGCCGTCGAGCGCGGGCGGACGCTGCCGTCGGTGGGCGCGCTCCTGCTCCTCGCGGACCACCTCGAGATCGGCGTCGAGGAGCTCCTGCGGGACGTCAAGGAACGCTCGACCGTGGGCTACACTGCGGCCCATGGAAGCGCCACGGCATCTCGGGCGGGCGACCCGGCGGGCGGGGCCGGCACCCCGCCACGTGACCAGGGTCGTCGTCGATAACAGCGCGATCGCGGCGGCCATCGGGGCCCGGGTCCGGCGGGCCCGCCTCGCGGCGGGCTTGACCCAGCAGCAGCTGGCGGCCCCGCGCTACACGAAGGCCTACATCAGCGCCCTCGAGAACGGCAAGAGCAAGCCCTCGATGGCCGCGCTCACCTTCCTTGCCGAACGGCTCGGCCTGCCGACGAGCCGCTTCCTCGAGGACGAGCCCGCCGCCTGGACCAGGCTGGCGGCCGATCTCGAGCTCGCGGCCGGTCGCTGGCAGAGCGCCGCCGACGCGTACCGGGCGCTGCTCGAGCGGGAGGCCGATCGCGGCCGGCGGGCCGAGATCCTGCTCGGCCTCGCCGAGGCCTGGGCCGGGCTCGACCGCGGCCGCGAGGCCGTCGCCGCCGCGTCGGAGGCGAGCCAGATCTTCGGCGCGTTGAAGCGCGAAGGGCGGGCCGCGCTGGCCGACTACTGGCTCTCATGTGGCCAGTTCCAGCAGGGCAACACCCTCGAGGCGAGGGCGATCCTCGAAGCGGTCCTCGCGCGGGTGCGGGCCGGTCTGCGGGTTGAGCCCGACTTCGAGGCCCGGCTGCTCATGGCCCTCTCGAGCAACGCGTCGGAGGACGGCGAGCATGCGATCGCCCTGGCATATC
Organism: Chloroflexota bacterium; assembly: GCA_021789355.1. The sequence goes on from JAJYJR010000430.1 coordinate 3,758, forward strand.
TGGTGGAGATCCGCAGCCTCAGCGAGCAGCTCGACGACCGGCGGCGCGGCGTCTACCTCTTCGATCTCGCCCACAGCTACCGTGAGACCGGCGACTATGAAGGGGCCATCCGGGCGGGCACGGCGGGCCTGGCTCTGCTGCGCGCGGCCCATCTCGATTTCGAGGCCGCCAGCCTGCAGACCGGCCTCGCCCGCTCCTACCTGGCGCTCGGCAACACGACCAAGGCCGCCGCGGCTATCGGGGAGGCTCGGGCCACCTTCGAGCGGCTGGGCGATCGCCGCTGGCTCGCCAACGTCAGCCAAGCCGAGGCGGAGGTCCGCCTCGCGGAGGGCGATGCCGCGGCCGCGGGGGCGCTCGCGGCCGAGGCCCTCGCGCTCGCCGACGAGGTCGCCGACGAGAAGGGGATGCTGGCCGCCCTCTTGACCCTGGCCCGGGCCCGGCAGCAGAGCGGGGGCCTGACCCCGGAGCTGGTCGAGCTGTACGCGCGGGCGGCCCGGCTCGCGCTCACCGAAGGCAAGCCGGCGAGGGTCCGCGAGGTCCTCGGCGCCTATGCCGACGTCCTCGCCGCAACGGGTCAGCAGGAGCGCGCCCTCGAGATCATGCGCCAGGCCCTGCGCGGCGGATAGGATCGGCGGCCCGCCGGCTGGGACTTCGTGGATCGCCACCCTGCCACCGCGTTCGTGGGGAGAGGTCGCTCTCGGGGCGCCATCGCGTGCGTCGAGCAGGTTCGACGCACGCCGTTCGAGCACCGATTGGACCAGGAGAGGCCCGGCCGTTCGTTCGCGAAGGCCGGGTCTCATCCTGGGACGCCGGAGGCCCGGCCCCTGGGACCTTCGCGTCGCGGCGGGAGAGGCCAGTGGGGCTTGCGGCGACCACCTCGACCCGGGAGCCTCCAGCATCATGGGCGTTCCGAGAGGAGGTCACTTCGACCCAGCGGGCGAGGCCAATGTCAGCACAGGAGCACTTACGGCTGGCTGGCATCCTGGCACCGCCAAACCGGTAGGATCTTGCACAACCAGTCACCCTACGCGGGGAGTCACCTAGTGGGACCGACGGTGGTGATGCTCAGGCCCGCGGCGGCCCGCCGTCATGATCGGCGTGGGCGGCCAAACCGCGTGGCAGCGGCTCGGGGTGTCCGTCGCTCCGTCTGCAGACCATGGGTCGACCGTCCCGAGGTTCTCGCGCCGGCGGCCGCCGTCTTGGTCGCCGTTGGGGCGTGGTTGATGTCCTGATGGTGTTGGTGGCCGCGCACGCACTGTACGGCGGGTAGCAGGGGCTGGCCGTGGCGACCCAGCTCGCGTCGCCACTCCGGAGATGACCATGAGCGGATGGCTGAGTGTCGCCTTCGACGGCACGTATGCCGGCCTGATCGCCTGGTTCGGCCTCGCCTGCGTGTGGCCTGCGCTGGTGGCCCGCGGGGCTCGCCGCGCGCTGCTCGCGCTCGTCGCCGCCTGCATCGCCGCGCCAGCGTTGCTGGCGGCCCTCTCCGCGGTTGCCGACGTCCCCACCGCCCTTTGGCTGTCCGGCATGCTGGTGCTCATCGCCTGGTTCACGAGCCCCTATCTAGTGCGCGTCACCGGAGGGCCCCGACCGTCCCACAACGATCTGACCGACGTCACGCGATGTGTGCAGGAGGCCAACGAGCACTTCGCCGTCGGCGACATCGACGCCTGGCGTACGGAGCTCGGGAAGCTCGACGCGGTCCGGACGCCCACGAC
>JAJYJR010000431.1 GCA_021789355.1 Chloroflexota bacterium
CTGCGGCTGCCGGTCGTGGACAAGGAGCAGGTCCTCGCCCGCCAGAAGCAGTACACGCTCCGGCCGGCGACGCCCGAGGGTGTCACCCTCGAGGCCGCGCCGCGCGACTTCCGGGAGGTCGAGGCGCCTCTGGGCGAGCAGGATGCCCGCCAGGCCGCCGGACGCTGCATGGACTGCGCCGTCTGTTCCGGCTGCCACGAGTGCGTCAACGTGTGCCCCGTCGATGACTGCATCGACCTTCACGCCCGCGACAAGGAGATGGACGTCGAGGTCGGTGCCGTGGTGGTGTCGACCGGCTACAAGCTCTTCGCGGCGGACCTCAAGCCCCAGTACGGCTTCGGGAAGTACCGCAACGTCATCACGGGCATGCAGATGGACCGGCTGCTCGCTCCCACGAGACCGTTCAACACGGTCCTCCGCCCGAGCGACGGCAAGGTCCCCGAACGCATCGCCTACGTGATGTGCACGGGCTCGCGCGACGAGACGGTGGGCAACCCGCTCTGCTCGAAGTTCTGCTGCATGTACTCGGTCAAGCAGAACCAGCTGATCATGGGCGCCCTGCCCCTGGCCGAAGTCACCGTCCACTACATCGACATCCGTGCTGCCGGCAAGCGCTATGACGAGTTCTACGAGCAGTCCAGGTCGATGGGCGCCAGCTACGTCAAGGGCCGCGTCGCCTCGATCACCGAGAAGGACAACGGCGACGTGGTCCTGCGGTACGAGGACATCGAGAACGGCGGGAAGCTCGTCGATGCCGAGTACGACCTCGTCGTGCTGGCGGTGGGCGTACAGCCGAACCGTGACGCTGCGCGCCTCTTCACCGACGAGCAGCTGGCGGAGGACGAGTACTTCTACGTGGCCGAGCCGGACGAGGACCTGAACCCTGGCGTGACCAGCATCCCCGGCGTCTTCGTCGCCGGCGCGGCTGCCGGGGCGAAGGACATCGTGGACTCGATCCTGCACGCCGGCGCGGCTGCGGCCCAGGCCGCGGCCCACCTGGAACGCACGAAGACGAAGGCGGAGGTGCCGGCATGACCGAGGAGCGCCGGATCGGCGTCTACGTCTGCCACTGCGGCGGCAACATCTCGGACTACGTTGACGTCAAGCGCGTCGTCGAGGCGGTCAAGAACGAGCCCGGCGTGGTCGTCGCCCGCGACACCATCTTCGCCTGCGCCGACGCCTCTCAGCAGGACATGGAGGCGGACATCGAGCGGTTCAAGCTCGATGGTCTCGTCGTGGCGTCGTGTTCGCCCAAGCTCCACACCCTGACCTTCCGCGGGGTCGCGAAGCGGGCCGGCATGAATCCCTACCTGTACACGCAGGTCAACGTCCGCGAGCAGGACTCGTGGACGCACTCGGACGATCCCGAGGGTGCCACCCACAAGGCGATCAGCCTGGTCAAGGGCGGGATCGCCCGCACACGGCTCACGGAACCGCTCGAGCCGCTCGTGGTCGAGACCACCCAGAAGGCGCTGGTCGTGGGCGGCGGGATCGCGGGTCTCCGGGCCGCCGTCGGACTCGCCGACGTCGGGCTCGAGGTCTTCCTGGTGGAGAAGGAGCAGGAGCTCGGGGGGTGGGTCGGCCGCTTCGGCACCATGTATCCGCACGAGCGGAACGGGCGCGAACTCATCGCGGCCCTGGTGGCAGAGGTGCGCAGGCGTTCCAACATCACCGTCTTCACGAACGCCGAGCTGATGGCCAAGTCCGGCAGCTTCGGCAACTACGTGGCGGCCATCCGGGTCAACACCGATCTGCCGGAGCTGATCCACGTCGAGGTCGGCTCGATCGTGGTGGCCACCGGCTTCGACACCTACGAGCCTGCGGCCGGCGAATACGGGTACGGGATCGACGGTGTCGTGACGCTGCCGGAGTTCAAGGCGCTGGTGGACGAGGCGAAGGGACCCCTGGCGTACCACGGTCGCCCGGTGCGGACCATCGCCTACATCTACTGCGTTGGCAGCCGGCAGCCGGGCGCGAACGAGTACTGCTCCCGCTACTGCTGTGCCGCGACCGTCCACGCGTCCATCGAGGCGTCGACGCTGGACCCGTCCATCCACCAGTACCACCTGTACCGGGACATCCGCACGTACGGCAAGTACGAGCTCATGTACACGGAATCCCGCAAGCGCGGGTCGGTGTACATGAAGTTCCCGGAGGACGCGCCGCCGGCCGTCGCGCGCGACGCCGCCGGGCGGCTGACGGTCACCACGCACGACACGCTGACCGGTGGCGAGGAGCTCACGATCCCGGCCGACCTGGTGGTGCTGGTGACCGGGATGGTCCCGCGGAAGAACGAGGAGCTCATGGGTCTCCTCAAGCTTCCGGTCGGCACGGACGGGTTCTTCAACGAGATCCACCCCAAGCTCCGGCCGGTCGAGACGGTGGTCGACGGGGTGCTGATCGCTGGCGCCTGCCAGGGCCCCAAGAACTCCACCGAGAGCGTCGCCGCCGGCCTGGCGGCCGTCACGCAGAGCGCGGCCGTCCTCAAGAAGGGCGTGGCCGAGCTCGACCCGCTGGTGGCGACGGTCAACGCCGCCGCGTGCACCTGGTGCGACAAGTGCATCGACGCCTGTCCCTACTCGGCGATCGAGAAAGTGGAGACAGGCGGTCGCGAGGTGGCCGTCATCAGCGCGTCCGCCTGCAAGGGCTGCGGCGGGTGCGTGCCCGTCTGCCCCGAGGACGCGATCGATCTCCGCGGCTACACCGATGCCCAGATCCGGGCCGCGATCGACAGCATGATTGAGGAGCCGGTCGCATGAGCACGACCACGATCCGGGAGATACGGGAAATCATCCGCGAGGAACCAGTCATGCATCCGCGAATCCTCGAAGCGCTCAGCGACGGGCCACTCACCGTCCCCGAGATCGCGCAGGCGATCGGGTGCCCCACCGACGAGGTGCTCTTCTGGGTGATGGGCATGCGGCGGTACGGCAAGATCCGGGAGGTCAAGGACCCCACGGACGAGGGCTACTTCCGATACGCGGCGACGGACTGGACGGTGCGGGCATGACCGCGCTCGTGGACGCCGGCCTCCTGGCCGACGTGCAGAAGTTCGGGGCGGCCGACGTCTCGGCGTGCTTCAGCTGCGGCAACTGCACGGCGATCTGCCCGCTCTCGGACAACGACGGCACGTTTCCACGCCGGCTCATTCGCTACGCCCAGGTGGGCATGAAGGATGCCCTGCTGGGAAGCAAGGAGCTGTGGACCTGCTACCACTGCGGAGAGTGCTCGGACACCTGCCCGACGCAGGCCGATCCCGGCGAGTTCATGGCGGCGGCGCGGCGCTACGCGATCGCCAGCTACGACCGCACGCGGCTCGCGCGCACGATGTACACGAGCCCCCTGCTCGGGTCGGTGATCGCGGTGCTCCTGGCGGCCTTCTTCGCCGTCTTCATGTACGCCTCCCACGGCGGGCAGAGCACGACCTCGCTGGCGCTCTTCGGGTTCATCCCGGAGGAGCTGATCCACAACACGGGCGTGGCCGTGATGATCCTCGTGTTCCTCGCCGGCCTCGCCGGCGTGGCCACCATGGCGAGGGGCATATCCAGGCGTGAAGGCGTCTCCGTGCGTGACGTGGTCGGCGGCCGCGCCGCGGTGGCCAGATCGGCGCGCGCGCTCTGGAGCGCGCTGGCCGTCGAGTCACTCGGCCAGCTACGGTTCCGCACCGACTGCGAGTCGGTGCAGGAGGCGCAGCCCTGGTACCGCCGCCGCTGGTTCATCCACGCCTCCACCATGTGGGGTTTCCTGGGGCTGCTGGCGGCGACCGTCCTCGACTACGGCCTGGCGGTGGTGGGGATCAAGGCGACCGGCACGCCCGTGCCGATCTGGTATCCCGTGCGGCTGCTCGGGACCGTGGCCGGCCTGTTCCTCCTCTACGGCACGACCATGCTGATCCTGGATCGGCTGCACCGGGCGAACCGTGCCGCCAAGGAGTCGAAGGCCTCGGACTGGACGCTCCTGGCCCTGCTCTGGATCACCGGCCTGACCGGGTTCCTGATCGAGCTCGCGCTGTACCTGCCGCAGCCGCCGGCCTGGGGCTACTGGGTCTTCCTGTTCCACGTGTCGGTGGCGATGGAGCTGGTCCTGCTCGCGCCCTTCATGAAGTTAGCGCACGCGGTGTACCGGCCGGTCGCGCTGTTCTTCTACGCCCTCGCCGGCGACAAGGCGAGCGAACCGAGCTGATCGAGGGCAGGTGCGCGACGGCGGCCGCAGCGGGTCATCTCCAAGCCCGCCAACATCGCGCCGTTCGGCCCTTGATGCCCCGTGCGTCGGGGCCGAGGCTCGGCCCGTCAGTTCCGCAATGGAGGCGCGTTTCATGACGCTCTCGTTGCCGGCGCCGTCGCGCAGTGTGCTCGCGCCAGCCCTCGTCTCGTGGTCGCCGCTCGCGATCAGGAGCGATCGCTGCAAGGGTTGCGAGCTGTGCGTGACGGCGTGTCCCAAGTCCTGCCTTGCGCTCGATGAGGGCACCGTCAACCGGCTCGGCTACCACCCGGTGCAGCTCACTGATGCTGCGGCATGCACCAGCTGCGCGTTCTGCGCTCGGGTCTGTCCGGACGCGGTCTTCACCGTGTTCGCGGCACCCAGGGAGGCCGCGCGATGACCACCGTGCCGGCCCCGACTGCGATCCTTTCCCCCACCCCCGGGGAGGCCCCCTCCTTCTCGTTAGAAGGGACGCGCGAGCCCTCTCGCCGCGTCCTCATGAAAGGCAACGAGGCGATCGCCGAGGCGGCGATCCAGGCAGGCTGCGACGCCTACTTCGGTTACCCCATCACGCCGCAGGCCGAGCTTCTCGAGTGGATGGCGCGGCGGATGCCCGAGCTGGGCCGGCCCTTCGTGCAGGCCGAGAGCGAACTCGGCGCGATCAACATGGCACTCGGCGCCGCGGCGGCCGGGGCACGCGTGCTGGTCTCGTCCTCCGGGCCCGGGATCAGCCTGATGGCGGAGGGCATGAGCTACATGGCGGGCTCCGAGGTCCCCATGCTGCTCATCAACGTCATGCGCGGTGGTCCTGGCCTCGGCAGCATCGGGCCGTCGCAGAGCGACTACTTCCAGGCCGTGAAGGGACACGGGCACGGCGACTACCGCGTGCCGGTGCTGGCGCCCTCGTCGATCGGCGAGGCGATGGAGCTGGTCGCGACCTCGTTCGAGCTGGCGGAACGCTACCGGACGCCGGTCATTCTTCTCGCGGACGGGATCATGGGACAGGCCATGGAGCCCGTCGAGCAGCGATTCCGGACGCCTCCTCGCCTCGACGCGTCGTGGGCGCTCCAGGGCGCCGACGGGCGGCCGCCGCGAGTCGTGCGCTCCCTCCACCTGGACCCCGAGGACCTCGAGGAGCACAACCAGCACCTCCAGGAGAAGTACCGCGCCATCGCCGAGCACGAGGTCCGCTGGACCGGTGAACGGCTCGACGACGCGGATCTCGTGGTGGTGGCCTACGGGACGGCAGCCCGCGTGGCCC
>JAJYJR010000432.1 GCA_021789355.1 Chloroflexota bacterium
GGAATGACCGGATCGAGCGCATGCTCATGGAGCGCTGGGATAAGGTCCGGCCGGTCAAGCATCGCCGGAAGCCGCAGCGTGAGCTTCTTGATGAGTGGGAAGAGGATGGGCTAGTTGCCCTATGACGACGGGGGCTAGCCGGGGGTCGGCACCGGAGGGTATGATGGCGGCGAGAGGAGATGGAGCTGCCGAGAGGCGCCCCTCCCTCCTCCCTTTGCTGGCGTCGAGCCCCGGTGACCGCCTCGTGTGGTTAGCCGGGGTTCGGCGTGTCTAGGAGGGAGATCACGAATGGCTGATGCTGTGGAGTGGCGGAACCGCATCGTTGACGAGGGGGACGAGCCGCCGGACCAGCTCTTGGCGTCGCCGTGGAATTGGCGAACTCACGGCGCTGCGCAGCGGGACGCCATGCGCGGTGCGCTGTCGCAGATCGGCTGGATCCAGAGGGTCGTGGTGAACCGCACCACAGGCCACGTCGTCGATGGACACCTGCGCGTCGAGGAAGCCATCAGCCACGGTGACGCCACCATCCCCGTTCTGTACGTCGAGCTGTCGGAGGACGAAGAGCGGCTCGCACTGGCCACGCTCGACCCCATCGGCGCGATGGCCGGCGCGGACGCCGCTCGGCTCGATGAGCTACTGCGCGACCTGAACACCGGAGATGAGGGCCTGCGCGTCCTGCTCGACGACCTAGCACGGCAGAACGACATCGACTTGACAAGCCGTCCCGCTACAGATCGGCCAAGTCTCGCAGACCGTTTCCTCGTGCCCCCGTTCAGCGTGCTCGATACTCGGCAGGGGTATTGGCGCGCGCGGCGCGCTCAATGGTTGGCGCTGGGGATACAGAGCGAGTTGGGCCGTGGGGATGATATTCAGGGCAGCGGCGCGAACTCGGCCTACAACGGGTCGTCTGCCTGGGCAGACGACCGAGGTCCCCGACGCCGAGCTGTGGGATATCGTGCTCACGGCGTTGCTGCGACTGCGGATCCGCAGTCGCAGCAGGGCTTGACCGACAAGGCTCTTGAGGGCAGGGACGACCTGTACGGTCAGGCCGCTCGTAGGCTCGGGCGTGCTTCTCCGAGCGGTTCCCTGAAGCCTGCCGCAAGCGGACGAGACGCGGACGGCCATCTCCTCGGAGGAGATGGCCGTGGCAGGCCGATCCGAGGTCTTGCCCGGGCGTTCGGGCAAGACCTCATGCGAGGCGAGCACATTGTCGGTGCGAGACCGTCGGCCCGTGCGACGGTCTCGCAGAACCCCGACGGGACGCTGCACTACGAACCTTCGAACAACGGAGAAGGCGTCAACGGCACGTCCATCTTCGATCCGGTCCTGTGCGAGCTGGTGTACCGCTGGTTCATGCCGGCAGGGGGATCGGTGCTGGACCCATTCGCAGGTGGGTCCGTGCGGGGGATCGTGGCCACCGTGCTGGGGCACGCTTACACGGGCGTGGACCTATCGGCGGCGCAGGTTGCGGCCAACGAACCGCAGGCCGCTCGACTCGGATTGTCGCCGCAGTGGGTGGTCGGTGACAGCCGGGACCTGCCGACGCTCCTGCCGCAAGCGGAGTGCGATCTCGTCTTCACCTGCCCGCCGTACTACAACCTAGAGGTCTACAGCGACGACCCCGCAGACCTGTCCAATGCCGCAGACTATGCGGCCTTCCTCGCCGACTACCGGGTGATCCTTGTGCACTCGTGGGAGCGCCTGCGGGAAGATCGCTACATGGTGTTGGTGGTCTCGGAGGTCCGCGAGCGGAGCCACTACGTGAGCCTCGTGGCCGATACGGTCAATGTGGTACGTGACATGGGCGGGCGACTCTACAACGAGGCGGTCCTCATCAACTCGGCGGGCAGCCTGCCGATCCGTGTCGGGCGGCAGTTCGGAGTCACTAGAACCCTCGGCCGGATGCACCAGAACGTGCTGGTGTTCGCCAAGGGCGACGGTCAGAGGGCTGGGCGGGCGCTGGGTCCTGTCGAGGTCGCGGAGGGACCGGATGAGTGGGCGACGACGATCTGAGAGGGGGCCTACCCATTGACATGCCCGCAACGGCCTGCTACCGTTGCCACGAACCCGCAGCAAGGGGAGGCGCTATGTACCAGCCGCTAGAAGGAGTCTTCGTGGGGCGTCCGCCCTGCTCTGCCTGTCATGCGGCATATCGGCTGCACACGGACGGACGGTGCCCCGAGCAGTATCGTCCCGGCACGCTAGATGAAGCAGCCCAACTGCTTGCCGACGCGGAGCACAGCGGCGATCCCCTGCGGACCTTCGTGGCGCGCGGCGACGTCCAGCGACTATCGCGCGTCGAGACGCGATAGAGTCGGGGCCTACCCACAGCAAGGGGAGAAGACATGCCAGCGAACATCGCGTACGACGCGAGGATGAACCGCCATCAGGCGGTCTACGTGGGCAAGCCAGCGTGGCACGGGCTCGGCACCGTCGTGGACGACGCGCTGACCCCGGAGCAGGCGCTGGAGGCGGCTGGCACGGCGTACACCGTGGACAAGGCGCCGCTGTTCGCCAAGATCGGCGACCGCTTCGTGGAGATGCCCGAGTATCGGGCGACCTACCGCACCGACACCGAGGACGTGTTCGCGCCCGTGAGCGCCGACTACCCCGTGATCCAGAACCTGACCCCCATGCAGATGCTCGCGGAGATCGTCCGCACCGGCGAGGCGGGCATCGTCAGCCATGCCGCGCTGGGCAAGGGCGAGCGGCTGTTCGCCGTGCTCGACCTCAAGCGCCTGACCGACCTGACGATCCCCGGCGACCCGAGCAAGCACGACGCCTTCCTCGTGGCCCAGTGGTGGCACAACGGCGGCGGCGCGCTCACGTTCACCGAGTCGATGGTCCGTGTGGAGTGCCAGAACATGGCCGACGCGAACCTCGCCTACGCCCACCGCACCGGCAAGCTCGCCCGCGTCATCCACACGGGCGACACGCGGTCGGCCGTGGAGGAGTCGCGGCGCACGCTGGGCTTCGCCGAGCGCGACGTGCAGGCGTTCGTCAAGCTGATGGCGACGCTCAGCGACATCCCCATCCCCAGCCGGTCGTGGATCGCGGGCTTCACGGAGCGCCTGATCCCTATCGAGCCGGAGGCCGAGCGCCCCACCCGGCGGCTGGCCGCCCGCGAGACGATCGCGGCCCTCTACGCCAACTCCTCGACGCTGGTGGGCGTCCCCGAGACGGCCTACCGCGCGTTCAACGCCGTCACCGAGTTCGTAGACCACTATCGGCCGCTCTACGTAAGCGACGAGGCGCTGGTCCCGGCCAAGCGCTTCACGACGCAGGTCGACGGATCAGGTGCTCGGCTCAAGGATCAGGCCCTGCGCCTGCTCGTGGATGAGTTCGAGGTTCCCACGGGGAGTGCGCGGTGAGGCATCGTCGGTTCCTGCCGGTGGTCAGGGAGGGGCGGCTGGTCTGCCGGACGTGCGGCCAGCCTCCCGACCCGGGCCGCGTCTGGCGGACGTGGAGCGATGGGAAGTGGCGGCCGGTCGATGCCGACGGGGAGCCGGATTACCGCCGGGAGGCATGGGAGCACACCGGACGGAGGGCCGTGGCGTGAGGGTCCGGATCGGCAACACGAGCGGAAGCTGGGCGGACGTCGGCCCCTCGTCGGCCTACGGCGACAAGCGCCGCTGGTACCTCGGCGGGACGCCGCTCACCGAGGGCACGCCGCCGCACGTGGACGGCACGGGCTCGACGGCGATCCGCCGGGCTCGGCTCGCCGCGAGGGGCGAGGGCCACGGGCGTCCGTTCGACTACAGCGCGGGCTGCCGCTGCGACCTCTGCCGAGAGGCGCACCGCCGGGTCGAGATGGCCGCGAGGGAGCGTCGGAGGGCGCGGGCCGAGCGAGCGAAGGCGGCGGCGCGATGAGTCCATTCGACACGGACGAGGCCGTGCGCCGGACGATGGACCGACTGTTCGCGACTGCCTGGGAGGGCGTTGCCGCTCCCGCCAAGGACGAGACGATCATCGTCGTGCCGGGGAGGACCGGCCCCGTCTCGGTGCGCTTGCGTCTCGCGGACATCGAGGCCGTCCAAATCGAGCTGGGCCTCGGCGCACCCTGCGGGATCTGTCACCACAACCCGTGCACGTTCCGGGATCGGGCTGACGCATGACCGATCTCGCGCCGGTGACGCTGACGGAGGCGCGCCGCTTCGTGGCGGAGCACCATCGACACAACCGCGCCCCACAGGGCTGGCTGTTCGGCGTGGGGTTGCGAGAGGGCGACTCCCTCGTCTCGGTAGCGATTGCTGGTCGCCCAGTCTCTCGTAACCTCGACGACGGACGAACGGTGGAGATCACGCGAGTCTGCACACTGGGACAACGGAACGCGAACAGCCGCCTCTACGGCGCGTTGTGTCGGGCTGCCGCAGCACTCGGGTACTCCCGGGCCGTGACGTACACGCTGCTGTCGGAGTCCGGCTCGTCTCTGCGAGCTGCGGGGTTCCAGCAAGCAGAGCAGTTGAGCCAGCGGACCTCGTGGGCCAACCCGTCTCGTCCTCGACAGGACCGCACGATCTGGGGCGAGCGCACGCTACCGGATGAGCCGAGGGTGCGCTGGGAGCGTGTGCTGTGAGGCTGACCGCGCTTCGGTTGGTGAACTTCATGAGCTGGGATCACCTCGACCTCGACCTGTCAGAGTGCGACGTGGTAGGCGTCACGGGCAGGGTCGGATTCGGAAAGTCGAGCCTTCTCGACGCTCTCTTGTGGGCGATCTACGGCGAGGGGCGTGCCAGCGCGGACGCGATGGTGCGGCAGGGCGAGGAGCGCGCGGCGGCCGAGGTGGAGTTCGACGCGGGCGGACGACGCGTGCTGGTGCGGCGGGAGCGCGAGCGTGGCCGGTCCACGGCGCTGACGCTGGAGGTGGACGGCCAGAGCCTCACCCGGCACACGGTCGCGGAGACGCAAGGAGCCATCGACGAGCTGGTAGGCGTGTCGTCCGACGCGCTGCTGGCGACGGCGGTCATGGTGCAGGGGCGCAGCGACGAGTTCGTGCGGCTGCGACCGGCCGAGCGCATGGCGCTGCTCTCGGACCTCGTGGTGGAGGACCCGTACCCCGCGTGGCATGAGGAGGCGAAACGCCGTCGCGATGATACACGTGAAACGGCCGCCAAGGCGGAGGCGCGTCGGGCGCTGCTGGCCGAGCAGGGCGAGCGCGCCGCGGAGTACCGAGAGGCTGCGGCTAGGCACTCTGCCGCCGCAGAGCGCGCGAGGGAGGAGGCCGAGTCGAGCCTGCGGGCGCTGCGTGACGCCGAGGCGGCCACTGCGGGGCTGCGAGTCGCGGAGGAGCGCCGAGCGCGTCTGGCGGCGGAGGTGGAGCGTGTCGCTGCGGAGCGCGAGCGACTGGAGGCCGACGTCCTTCGCCTGCGTGCGGTGGTCGAGCAGCCCGACCCGTCGATGCCACCGCGACCAGACCCCGAGGTGTTACGGCAGGCTGAGGAGGATGCCGAGGTTGCT
>JAJYJR010000433.1 GCA_021789355.1 Chloroflexota bacterium
CGAGGCATACGTCGACCCCGGTGCGGATCGCACGTTGAGCTCGGACCCGAGGCGGGTCACGCAGCCGAGCGAGGGATCCTCCCGGATCAGGGCGGATCGCCGCCGCAAGAGAAACGCGACCCGCTCGGTCAGCCTGGGCGGTGCCTCCTCGGCGAGCAGCCGAGCCAGGAGCTCCTCCTGCTTGACACGGAAGGCGGCCAGGGCGAGCGCCTCCTTCGAGGGAAAGTGGAAGTAGAACGCCCCCTTGCTCACCTGGCTGGTCTTGACCAGCTCGTTCAGCGACACCCCCTCGTACCCGTGCTCGGCGAAAGCCCGCGCCGCGGTCTCGATGATGTGGGTTCGGGTCCGATCGGCGCGCGGTTGGCGGCTGCGAGCGACTGTCTGAGCCATTGCAGGAGAGTAACATACCGACCGGTCGGTTTATAAGCTCATTCGCCGACCATTCACCCCCTCGGTGTCGGCGCATTGCGCGGAGGGCTGGTTTCTGGAGGCCAAGCGATCACAGGCCCGGCGTCGGCGGGACATTCCGCCCGGGCAGGCGTGACACCGTCTCTGGACGAGGGGACACGTGGTGCCCGAGCCTCTTGCCGATCGGGGGCGTCAGGCGCCCGTTTCCCATCAGACGCTGGGAGGACAGTCACATGAAGCTTCGTACCTTGGCGATCGCCGTCGCCGTCCTTGGGCTCGCCGCCTTCCTCGCGAGCGGTCTCGAATACGAGCTCCCGGGGTTCCCATCGCTGGTAAGCGAGGCAGCCTGGCCCGTGTTCCTGCTCGCCGTTCTCACCGAGGTCGGTCTTGGCATCACCGCGCTCGTTCGACGGGCGCGCGACGGCCGTGTCGCTGCCGCGAGCCGATAGCCCGGCCAGGGACGCACGGCTCACCGTCGCGCCCGTGCCGCCGCGATCAGTCGTCAGCGTGGAGGAGATCGAGTGAACACCACATGGGCCCGGCTGGACCCGATCGCCGGACTCTGCTTGAGCCTGCTGCTGGCCTTGGCCGCCCCTGCACGCGCGGCAGCATCGACCCAAACGGTCCGTCAGTCGTTCGTCCAGACCTCCGCCGACATCAACGAGTGCAGCGGACTGCCCGTGACCGTGACGATCAACGGAGACACGGTTCTACACATCACGGAGGGTCCCGACGCCTCCGTCTCGGCGACGGTCGCCACGACGGCGATGCTCACGCTGAGCCCGGATACGGCGGGCCAGCCCACCTACAGCGGTCGCCTCACCGATCTGTTCAGCGGCCATGGGTACGTGGACCCTGCCACCGGGGAGATCGACGTCCGGGCCATGACCTTGGTGCACGACGTGATCCTGCATGGGACCGACGGTTCGCTCATCCGGGTCCACGGCACTGCGCATGCGACGCTCAGGCCCGATGGCACCGTGGCCGTTTCCTTCGACCGTTCCACCTACGCTTGCCCGTAGCGCTTCTGCCGCGACGCCTGCGGGAGCCCGGTCGGCGGACCGCTGATGGCGCGTGGCAGATGGGTTGCTCGGTGCGCCTATTCCCCTGACCTCGTAGCGTAGTGCGGTGAAGCAAAGCGTGGTCAACCTGATGGCCCGACCTGCGCTCGGACTGGAGCAGGCACTGCGGACCGGGCGAACCCTCCGACATGCCGCCTGGGCGGCCTCGTCGTTCTCGCTGGTGCTGCTCCTGGTCGAGCTGGCCATTCTGATGCTCGGGGCTGGAGCCGGAGCGGCATCAGCGCCGGGTGGGCCGGACGTCGGCCAGGTAGCTCTCCTCGCCGGCTTCCAGCTCGTGATGGCGACGCTCGGCGCCCTGATCGTCCAGCGTCATCCCCGGAACCCGATCGGCTGGATCTTCATCGTCGTCGCGCTGCTGTTCGGAGTCGCCGGTGCGGCCGGCAGCTACGGGTCGATCGCAGGCGCATCGCTCCCCGGCGCCGGCATCGCCGCATGGGCGGCCACGATCGCCTCCGGCCCGGTGCTCTTCGGTGCCCTGGCGTTCCTCTTCCTGCTCTTCCCGAGCGGGCGCCTGCTGTCGTCCCGCTGGCGCTGGGCTGCCCTCGGGACAGCGGCGGCGCTCGTCCTCGTGGCGCTGAGCGAGGCGACCTTGCCTGGGCCGCTGCAGAGCTACGCGTCGGTATCCAATCCGTTCGGAATCGAGCCGCTGGGCCCCATCCTGCAGGCCGTCTTCGGTGGCGCCGCGTTGCTGCTGCTGCTCATGGTGGCGGTGGCCGCCGTGTCGCTTGTGGTGCGCTTCCGTCATTCGCAGGGCCAGGAGCGCGAGCAGCTCAAGTGGGTCGCGAGCGCGACCGCCGCCGTCGCGACCCTGTTCCTCAGTGGCCCCATCTTCTGGTTCGTGCTTCCTCCAGCTCTCGGGCAGTGGTGGCCACTCGTCTTCTTCCTTGCCTTGGCCCTGGTTCCCCTTGCGGTCGGGGTGGCCATGCTCAGGTACCGGCTCTACGACATCGGTCTCATCGTCAACCGTGCCCTGGTCTACGGCATCCTCACGGTCGGCATCGTCGGCCTCTACATGCTGATCGTCGGCGGCCTGGGCGGGATCCTCCAGGCGCGGGCGAGCGACCTCCTGCCCCTGCTGGCCACCGGTGTCGTCGCCGTGCTCTTTCAGCCGCTGCGCGAGCGACTCCAGCGCGCCGCCAACCGCCTCATGTACGGGCAGCGGGATGAGCCCTATGCCGTCGTCTCCCAACTAGGGCGCCAGCTCGAAGCGACCCTCGCACCTGACGAGATCCTGCCGGTCATCGTCGAGACGGTGGCCTCGTCACTGAGGCTGCCGTACGTCGCCATCGAGCTGACCGAGGATGCCGGCTCGATGACATCGGCCTCGTTTGGCAGGCCCCGGGAAGAGTGCCTCACCCTCCCGCTCCTCTACCAGGGCGAACGGCTGGGTCGGCTCATCCTGGGCAGGCGACCCGGCGAGGCCGACTTCTCCGCTGCCGACCGACGCCTGATCGATGACCTGGCGCGCCAGGCGGGCGTCGCTGCCTTCGCCTTCCGCCTCACGGCCGACCTTCAACGCTCGCGCGAGCGGCTCGTCACGGCGAGGGAGGAGGAACGCCGGCGCCTCAGGCGAGACCTGCACGACGGGCTGGGGCCAGCGCTGGCCACCATGGCCATGCAAAGCGATGCGGCGCGCGACGCGCTGGGCAGCGATCCCACTCAGGCCGACGCCCTACTGTCCGACCTGACCGAGCAGCTCCAGGATGCCACCGCCGACATTCGCCGCCTCGTCCACGACCTGCGCCCGCCTGCCCTGGACGATCTTGGTCTCATCGGGGCCGTGCGCAACCACATCGTCCAGTTCGAGCGCGGCGGGCTCCGCGTCACCCTGGACGCTCCCGCGAGCCTCCCGCCCCTGCCAGCCGCCACCGAGGTGGCCGCCTACCGGATCACCCTGGAGGCGCTGAATAACGTGCACCGCCACGCTGACGCGCGGATCTGTCGCGTCGCCCTGGCCCTGGATGAGCGATCCGGTCTCCTGGATATCGAGATCACCGACGACGGCCGCGGGATCCCAGGTGGACGTCGAGCGGGTGTTGGCCTCGCGTCGATGCGGGAGCGTGCCGCCGAGCTGGGCGGCGTGTGTGTCATCGAGCGCCTGGAGGCCGGAGGCACACGCATCCACGCGTCGTTGCCCGCTGGCTCTGCGGGTGGTCGCCCGGCGGCGACTTCCGATCCGGTGGCCCAGGCATGACCGAACCGATCCGGGTCCTGATCGCCGACGACAATCCGCGCTTCCGCCACGGCCTGCGCGCGCTCCTCCGATCCGCAACGGAGACAGAGGTGGCAGGCGAGGCGAGCACGGGCGAGGAGGCGATCACCCTGGCCGATCGGCTGCAGCCCGATGTCGTCCTCATGGATATCAAGATGCCGGACCTGAACGGCGTCGAGGCAACGCGACGGATCATGGCGAGCAGTCCGCATATCGGGGTCCTGATGCTGACCATGGTCGAGGACGATGACGCGGTGTTCGCGGCGATGCGGGCCGGGGCACGCGGCTATCTCGTCAAGGGAGCCTTGAAGGCTGAGGTCCTGCGCGCGATCCGGGCGGTGAGCAGCGGCGAGGCGATCTTCGGCCCGTCCATTGCCCGCCGCCTGATCGACTACTTCTCGGTACCCCGGTCGGTCTCGTCCGATCAGCTGTTCCCCGAGCTCACCGTCCGCGAGCGAGAGATCCTCCGGCTCATCGCCGAGCACCTGACCAACCCGGAGATCGCGGCTCGGCTCTCCCTGAGCCCCAAGACCGTGCGGAACGTCGCATCGAGCATCTTCAACAAGCTGCAGGTGACCGATCGCGCGGAGGCCATCGTGCGGGCTCGGGATGCAGGGCTGGGCCGCAGCAGCGGCACGTAGGGAGGCGACTGGCCGCGCCCGCATCGGCTACACGGTCACCGTCAGACCGATGACCGCTTGACCGGAGGACTTGCGATCAGTCGGCCGGGGTCACCCGCATCAGCAGCTGCTCTGTCGGCTCGAAGGGATCGGGGATGACGATCGGCGTGCCGGTCACGGGCAGCAGCAGACCCAGGTCGCTCAGGCAGAACGACGGCGGGAAGCCCGAGGAGCCCTTCATCTCGCGCACGGTCAAGCAGATGTCCAGGTATCCGGAGACTGGCTCGACCCAGCTCGTCGGATGAAGCTGGTAGACGGTCTGCCCATTGTCTGCCGAGAACGGCACGTTGCCGCCGGCGCTGCCGTCGGCGAACAGCGAACCTCCGCCCCACACGCCTTGGCCCTCGTCGGTGTAGGTGAAGGTGTAGACGACCTTGGGGTTGCCGGCCGCATAGACGACCGGGGCGATCGACGCCGCGAGGACCAGAGCCCCGAGCAGAGCAAGCACCTTTCTCATCGGAGGATCTCCTTATCCAGTCGCAAGGGGGTCAGGCCGCGACGGCCTTCTGGGTCGCATCAACGCCGGCAGGTAGCGTGGCCCCGTCCGCGGGGAAGACCACGCCGCAGGCGATGACCCACACGACGAAGAGGCCGGCGCCGAGCGGGAAGTTCATGGGCCCGCCCGGAGCGATGACGCCCGACGTACCGAGGATCGTGACGGTCTCCGCGGCCTGTTCCACCACGAGCAGGACGGTCAGCCAGCGGAACCACGACGGCACCTTGCTCTCGCGTCGCAGCGATGCCCAGGCGATCGGCGCGGCGAAGAGGAGGACGCCGGCGGTCAGCATCGGCCCGACGTACGCCGTGACGTCGAGGAGGGTGCGCGCGGTGCGGGGATCGAGCTGATCGGGGTGGAGCGCGGGGGCGACGGACAGCACCTGCCACACGGTCTGCGTGATGATGTAGGCGGCGCCGCCGAGGAGGAGCACGTCGCGAGCCGCGCCGCGGACCTGGCGGCGGAACCACGCCACCAGGACCCCGAACGGCAGCAGGGCGATGATCGTGAGCCACGCCGAGGCCCGGATCGCGGCGCCGTCGTCGCGGAAGTACGCGACGACCTGGTCGCCGCTTGC
>JAJYJR010000434.1 GCA_021789355.1 Chloroflexota bacterium
CCGGTGGGAGTCTGGCTGCTGCAGTACGCCTCGACCGCGCAGGTCTGGTGGCTGTACGTGGCGGTGCTTGTCTTCCTTGCGATCCGCATGCTGCTGCCGCGCCGGCAGGCCAGTGAGGATCTGGCGTCGATCACGGACCGCTCGAGGGTCGAGGCTGGTGTCGCGGCCGCACCCATCTCGGTCTTCGCCGGCTTCCTCGGCGTGGGTCCCGGGTTTCTTCTCATGCCCACCCTGACGCTGGTGGGGTACTCGGCGCGCCTCGCGGCGGCCACCAACAGCGTCGCGGTGACGCTCCCGTCGTTCTCGGCGTTTGCCAGCCATCTTGGGACCGCGACGTTCGACTGGACGACGGTGATCGTAACGTCCATCGCTGCCGTCATCGGTGCCTGGCTGGGGGCCCGCTTCACGGCCGGCCAGGTCAAGAGCGCCACGCTCTCGCGCATCTTCGCGATCGCGCTGGTGGCCCTGGCCGTGCAGCGCGCCTGGATCCTGCTCTCATGAACGAAGGGCGCCGGCACGTGCCGAGCCCGGCGTTCAGGTGCGAACCGGTGAACGGCGCGCCCGTCCAGCACGTACCGGCGAACCTGCCTGTCTGCCGCACCGACCTGCTCGTGCCGGACGTGAGCCAGCCCTCCATCATCGCGGCTCTGCTGGCCGATCGCACCCGCTCGACCATCCTGGCGATACTGCGGGCGGGTCCGGCGTGCGTCTGCGAGATGGCCGCTGCTCTCGAGGAGCGCCCCAACAACGTCAGCAACCACCTGGCGCGGCTCCGGGACGCCGGCCTGGTCCGGGCCAGCCGGAACCCGCTGGATGCGCGCTGGGCCTACTACGAGCGCGACGAGGCGGCCTGTGCCGCGGCCATGGCAGGCCTTCGCGCGCTGCTGGAGCCGCCGGCATGAGGCGGATCGAGGTACTGGGGCCCGGCTGCTGCACCTGCTGCCTCCTCGAGCAGGCGGTGCGCGAGGCCGTCGCGCTCGCCGGGGTCGAGGCCGAGGTGGTCAAGGTCACCCACTACGGCCGCATTCTCGCCCGCGGGGTCATCCATACCCGCGGGCTCGTCATCGACGGCGGCGTCGTGAGCGCCGGCCGCATCCCCACCCGCACCGCCATCGCGGCCTGGCTGACCGCCTGATCGCTGGCTGTTCACGAGTCGAACGCCGAGGAGCACCCGATGTCCCACC
Source organism: Chloroflexota bacterium (assembly GCA_021789355.1). The sequence goes on from JAJYJR010000434.1 coordinate 1,185, forward strand.
TTCGAACCTTCCAGGAGCACCTCAACCGCTGGATGCTCCTTTACGTGGCCCTGGCCATGGCCCTGGGCCTGCTCATCGGGTATCCGGCGGCGTCGGTCGCGAAGGCGGCCGCCGCGACCATCGGCGGACTCACCACCGTGGCGGTCTTCTTCATCGTCTACCCCATGATGATCAACGTGCGCTTCGAGGCCCTGGCACGCGCCGGGCGCAACGTGCGCGCGGTGGGTCTTGCGCTCGTCTTCAACTTCCTCTGGGCGCCCCTCTTCGGCTGGCTCCTCTCGGCGCTCTTCATCCACGAGCCGCTGCTCGCCCTGGGCTTCATGCTGGTGATGGTGGTGCCCTGCTCGAGCATGGCCATCGGCTACACCGGCCTCGCCAAGGGCGATCTCGAGCTGGCCACCGTGGTGGTGGCGCTGAGCTTCCTGCTCGCGATCGTGGCGGTGCCCGCCTGGATGGTGGTGTACGCCTCGAGCTACCACGTGCCGGTGCCCATCGGCGATCTCATCACCTCCATCCTGGAGGTGCTGGTGGCGCCGATGATCCTGGGTTACGCGACCCGCTGGGCCCTGCTGCGGCAACTCGGGCAGGCCGGCTTCGCGAAGCTGCAGCCGCTCTTCCCGGCCCTCTCGCTGCTCGCCATGTACGCCATCGTGTTCCTGATCTTCTTCGGCAAGGCCACCCTCATCGTCTCCAAGTGGAGCACCGTGCTGCTGCTCCTGGTGCCCAACGCGATCTTCATCGCCGTGACCCTGCTCCTCGTCACCTGGCTGGCCAGGCGCCTGGGCATGGGCTACGCCGAGAACATGGCGCTCGCCTTCAGCAGCACCGGCAAGAACAACGGCACCGCGATCGCCATCGCGAGCGCCGCCTTCTCGCCGCTGGTGGCCATCCCGGCGGCCACCATGCCGATCTTCCAGATCCTGCTGATGGTCTTCTACCTGCGCTCGGCCGACCGCGTGCGGGCCTACTTTGCGGGACGGCGGGCAGCCCCGGTGGCGGCGCCCGATCACACCGCCTGAGCCCTGCAGGCCATGTGACACCGGAAGGAGACGCCAACATGACCGCCCCCGCCCACGCCCAGCCGCAGGTTCTCGCGGTTGTCTCGCGGCAGGTTGATGACTTGACCGCCACCGTGCAGGCCCGATCCTGGGCCCACACCTGGGCCATCACCGGCACTCAACCGGTGGATGCGCCCAAGCCGACCGAGGCGCTGATCGGTGCCCTGGCGGCCTGCATGATCTCGGGCATCCAGCGCGAGAGCGCCGCAGCAGGGCTGCGCATCGACGAGGTCGAGGTCACGGCGCAGGCCACCCGCTTCGGGGGACCGGACGGCCCCCGCCTGGGCGATTTCCGGGTCGAGGTGATCGTCACCAGCCCGGAGCCCGAAGCGGCGCTGCGCCCCCTGCTCGATGCGCTCCAGTCCAACGGCACGGTGACCAACACCCTGCAGCTGGGCCAGCCCATCACGATCGTATCCCGGGTGGTGCGGCCGGCCTGATGCGTGCACGCCCCACGTTCACCGAACGTCCCGGCCCCGGCGCCGGGACGAGGAGGTCCTCCCGATGTTCGAGAAGATCCTGTGGGTGACTGATTTCTCGGCGCATGCCAGGGATGCCGGCCGCCAGGCGCTCGAATGCGCCCAATGCTCGCATCGTCCGGTCGACGTGCTGACCGTGGTGGCGCCTGACGACCTGCCGCCGTTCCTGCTGGACGTGCCCGATCCGTTCATCGCCGAGGAGGCGGTCCACGAGGCCGAGCGCCGGCTTGAGGCCGAGCACGAGGCCACGGTGCGGCAGGAGCTCGAGGCCGAGACACAGTTCCTGCGCGATGCCGGCATCGAGACGAGTCTGCATGTGCGGGTCGGATCCCCGGCCGACGAGATCCTGGCAGCGGCCCAGGAGCTCGGAAGCGACGTGATCGTGATGGGCTCGCACGGCAATCACGGGCCCGCGGACATCCTTCTTGGCAGCACCGTGGAGCACGTGACCAAGCGCGCTGCCTGCCCGGTCCTGGTCGTGCGCTGATGGCCTCCGCCGCTGACGCCGTCGCGGGTCCGGCAGCCGGCGGCACGGCAGCAACGCCCGCGCTCGAAGGCGGGGAGGGTTCCCGCTCCCGCGTAGTGCCCAGTATTGCCCGGCTCTTCGTGACGTTCTTCTCGATCGGCCTGACCTCGTTCGGCATGGCCATCCTGCAGAACATCCGCTCGGTGCCGGTCCGGCGTGGCTGGATCGAGCGCGGGGAGATCGACGAGGGGTTGGGGCTGGTGCAGCTCTATCCCGGCGCGATCATGGTCGACCTGGTCGCCTACATCGGCTACCGGATCCACCGCGTGGCCGGGGCCGTCGTGGCCACCGCGGGGTTCGTCACACCGGCGCTCGTGCTGATGCTCGGGCTCTCCTGGCTGTACGCCACGTACGGGGCCGCGCCCGGCGTGGCCGGGCTGGTGGTCGGCCTGAACGCCATCGTCGTCGGAGTGGTGGCCAGCGTCGCGATCGACTTTGCTCTCCAGCATGCCCGCGGCACGCTGCCGGCCCTGCTCGCCCTCGCCGGGTTCGCGGTGGCCGTCAGTGGCGCCAGTCTGCTGTGGGCCGTGCTCGGTGGGCTGGCGATCGGGGCGGTCGCTGTTCGACCGGGACCGGCCGGCCGTGGTGCCGCGGCAGGCGCAGCGCCCGCCGAGCGGATGTCGTGGCGCCGCCTGGCGGTGGCTCTCGTGCCGGGCGCCATCGTGGTAGTGGCCGCGGCCGTCGCGGCCGCCTCGAGCGGGGTGCTGTCCACGCTGTTCCTCGACATGACCCGGATCGGGACGGTCGCGTTCGGCAACGGGTCGACCATCCTGCCGGTGCTCCAGCAGGACGTGGTCGACAGCCGGCACTGGTTGGGCCTGCCGGAGTTCGGGGTGGCGATCGGGTTCGGCCAGATCACGCCCGGCCCCTTCCTGATCAGCGCGGCGTTCGTCGGCTATCAGGTGGCCGGACTGTGGGGTGGCGTGCTCGCCGCCGTCGCCATCTTTGCCCCGAGCGTCGCCATGACCACCGTGGCGGCCGAGCTCTATCCCTGGCTGCGCCGCTGGGCCTGGGTCAAGGGGGCGGTGGCCGGCGTCATGGCCGTCTTCGTCGGCCTGCTGGGCAGCGTGGCCCTCTCGCTCGGACGGCCCCTTCTGCCGCTGCCAGCGGCGCTCGTTCTCCTCGCCGCGGCGTTCGTCGCGGTCCGCGTCGTGAAATGGAACTTGCTCGCGGTGTTCGGGGCCGGTCTGGCCGCCTGGGCCGTCTACCTCGCGCTCGGCGGTGCCTGGCGCTGATTGACTCGCCCGCCGGCGGGACCGTCTCATCCGAAGGAGCTGACATCATGACCGAGTCGCCCATCTCACCCCAGGGCTAGTTCAGCAAGCCGTGGCACGGCATCCCTCGTGCCGAGATCCCCTGGTTCCCCACCGTCGATCCCGACGTCCGCATCGGGTGCGGGAGCTGCGTGGTCAGCTGTTCGAGGGGCGTCTACCGCAGTGCAGTACGTGCCTCCGGCCTCGATCTCCGGGTATGACGCCTACGTCGCCGGCCCCCGGGTCACGGTCGCGGTAAGCATCGCGTCCCTGCAGGCGCGCGGCGAGCGGATCTTCGCCGACTCGTACGGGGTGTGGAGTTCAGGACCGGCGTCGCAGGGCCTCGGAGTCACCCGGAAACGGGGCGTGCATCAGATCGCCCTGCCCACCTCCGCGTCCGTGGTACTCGAGGACCGGTCTGGGCCCGGGGACCGACGGCGAGGGCGGCGGCCCGGCGCTTGTGACGGGCGGGGCGATGCCGGCAAGCTCGTCGGATCGGACGGGGACGCGGTTGAGCTCCCGCCCGGTGGCAGCCCGCAGCGCGTTGACCACCGCGACCGTGGCCGCGATGGTGGGCACCTCGCCGACCCCCTTGGCGCCGTAGGGCACGCCCGGCTCCGCGTGCTCCGCCAACTCGGAGACGATCGGAGGCACGTCGAGGAACGTGGGGATGAGGTAGTCGGTGAAGGAGGCGTTGCGCATGAGCCCCTCCTTCAGCTGGACCTCTTCCATCAGCGCGTGGCCCATGCCGATGGCGAGACCCCCCTCGACCTGGCCTTCCAGGCCCAGCGGGTTGATCGCCCGCCCCACGTCCTCGACGGCCGCGAGCTGGACCACGCGGGCCAGGCCGAGCTGCACATCCACGTCGACCACGGCCCGCTCGGCGACGAAGGCGAAGAACGGATGAGCGTCGCCCTGGCCGTGCTCGTCGAGCGGCTGCGTGGGACGGTGGT
>JAJYJR010000435.1 GCA_021789355.1 Chloroflexota bacterium
CGGGCGGAACGCGTCGCGGCCGACACCGCCATCCCCTCGGGGCTCGGGTTCGTGCGCGTGCGTGCGCTGGTCCGCGAGGCGATTGCCCGGGACGGCCTGTTCGCGCTGATCGACGCGGCCGTCGCGGTCCTGCTGGGCACCGCGCATGAGGAGCCGGCGCTCCGGGCGGCCGAGCAAGCACCGGCCTACGGGTCGCCTGTCGATAGTCGAGTCTGATCCGGACCATTCGGGGTCGGGGGTGTCTCGCTGGGTGGCGAGCGTTCCCAACGCGGACGAGGCGCAAGCCGTGGCCGGGGGGTGTCGTCGCACGCCACCCACCCGGACTCCGACAGGATTCTCCTCGACCAAAGGTCAGAGCCTCGGCACCCCGATCAGCGGTCGCTGCTGGGCCGCAGCCGCGGGGGCTGCCCGTCCAGGGACCAGCGAGAGCTCGGGACGGCGGACCTTGCGGTTCACCGGTTCCCCGTCATGTCCCCCCGATTGGTCGCCGACGCGCATGACTCGCTGAACGCCGGTTCGTGAGGCGGCGTGGGCAGTGGGTGGTGTCGATGCGAAGCGTGTGAAACGAAGGGCTGGGGGATCGGGCAGGTATGAGTTGCGGTTCCCCCGAGTTCACCTCGCGTTCGCACTGACCGATGCACAGCAGTTCTTCGTCGTCCGGTACGCCGACGTGAACGGTAACGGCCACGCGACCACCATCGCTGCGGGTCGTGGGCCTTGGCCTCTCGAGCCCCCTTGACGACAGGACGGCCTCGCCGACAGTGCGCCTCGGCAACCAGAGCCAGCCAGCAGCCGAGGACCGTCCGTCATGAGCTTCGCCGCCCCGCCAGCCCCCGAGGAGGCGGCGCCACTCCTCCATCTCCGACAGAACCACGGGGAGGACGCCGGTGCGCTCGACCCGGATGCGGAGCGCGATCTCAGCGCGGCGCGTTCACGCCTCGGGGACGCGTTTCCCATCGGAGGCTGGCTGGCCGCCTACATGCGTGCCGTCACGCCGCTCACCAGCGCTCCCATCGAGTTCCACCTGGCCGCAGGCATCGCCGTCGTGGCCGCCGTGCTCGGCAACCGGCTGTACGTGGAGATGTGGGGCCAGCGCATCTACCCCCACCTGTGGACCGTAGTGGTCGCGCGGTCGGGCTTCATGCACAAGAGCACCAGCATGGGGATCGCCGAGCGGCTGCTCAGGGACGCCGGCCTGGCCGACATCCTCTACCCCCATGAGGCCACGCGCGAGGCGGCGCTCGACGCCTTCCGCGACAATCCGGCGGGCCTCATGGTGCTCGACGAGTTCGGCGCGTTCTTGGCCGTGAACGCGCGCGACTACCAGGCGGGCTTCCTGGAGCAGCTGACCGAGCTGTACGGCCGAGAGGAGTTCCGGCGCAAGACGAAGGGCGGAGGCGATCTCGTCATTCGGCAACCCGCGATCAACATCTTCGCGGCGACCACGATCGACTGGCTCGAGGAGCGTGTCACTCCGGCTCTGCTGCGCGGCGGCTTCCTGTACCGCTGTCTCTTCGTGTCCGCGTCCGAGAAGGCCAGCGAGCGGGACTTCGAGCGCATGGACAGTCGGGCCCACGCCACGCTGATCCGCGGACTGCGGCGGGTGGCTACGTTCGGGCGCACCGCAGGAGCGATCGGGGCCAGCGAACCGATCGAGGTGCAATTCACCGCCGAGGCGCGGGCCGCGGTGCAGGACTGGTTTCGGGGCTGGGAGCGCGAGGCGGGCGGCCGGACGGGCCGGCAGGATCTCATCGGGTTCGCCGTCCGGCTGCAGACGAGCATGCTCAAGCTGGCCATGGTGTTCCGGGCAGCGGCGTGCGCCTTTGACGAATCGCTCGATCCGACCCTCATCGATTCTGCGGCGGTGACCGGCGCCATCGCGTACGTGCGGATCGCCTGGCAGAACGATCTGCACATCTTCGATAACGAGTTCGCCCCGGATCGTGAGGCGCGGGTCCGTCGGAGCATCCTCGACAAGATCGGCCGAGGCTGTACGCAGAGCACGCTGCTGCGCCGCACGCACATGAAGGCCAGAGATCTCGACGACTGGATCGGCACTCTGGTCCAGACGCGGGAGGTCACCCGCAGGAAGATCCCGGCGAGCAAGGCCGGCCTCGATCGCCAACGTGATCGGGAGGTCACGTGGCTCGAGCCTGGGCCGGAGCATCCTGCCGAGGTTCAGCGGCGCCGCGCCAACAAGACGAGCGCGCAGCGAGCCGCGGAGCGCGAATGGGACGAGGCGGTCGCCCGGACACAGCCGATCGTCTTCACCGACCCGCCCCCCCAGGTGACCGCGGCGCAAGACGCCGTGCTCGATGAGCTGTTCGAGGAACCGTCGCCGAAGCCTCAAGCCGGCCCGACAGCGCCCGGGTCTGGAGCCATGAGCGGAACTCACGCACAGCATGGCGCGGGTCCACACGTGGACGCGCGCAGTCTCTCGTCTCCCGTTTGCCCTGATGAGCTCGCGATCCCCCCGGATCCCTGTCCGCTGTGCGGCGCTGCGCTGCCCCCTGTCTGGCAGGGCCCGTTGGAGTGCGCGGATTGCGGCTGGTACGACCCGGAGTCCGCCTGACTCGCGATCTCCTCCGGCGGGCCGCGGGCCGCGGGTCAAAGCAGTCTGGGCATGCGCGCATGCGGCGTACTTGACATGACTGGCGTTCCGACCACCCTCGCGTGTCCAGTTCAGAGCCAGGGAGACAGCGAATGCGCGAGCGAGGCGTCGTCACCTACGTCGATTGCCCGGCATGCGGCCCCGCCGCGGAGACGGGAGAGGTGAGGTATTGGGCCGGCACAGAAGAGCTCCACTGCCGGCTGTGCCTCTTCACGATCATCGCGCCGGGCGTCGTTGGCCACCGTGGCCGCGCCGTGAACGCGGAATCGTTCCGCGCGCTGACCGGATGGGACGGACTCCCGATCGATCCAGGATCGTCTTACCGCCCGCCGTCAGAGCGCCGATTGGTGCTGCGCCTCGTCCCACACCAGGATGCGGGCCTTGCACCCGAGCCGAGCCGGGCCGCGCTCGCGGCGCTGGCGGCGGATCCGACTGTCAGCAGCATCACGATTCGGGTCAACCGACGGGGTGGTGCGCGGTGAGCGACGGCCCGTACCGCGCGTTCGACCGCATGATCCTGCATGCGGTGCTCACCGTCGTCGTCACGGTGGCGTTCGCGCTGCTCGTGTGGGGCGTCGCCCTTCAGATGGGATTGCGCCTCCCGCTTCCGCTCGTGCTCGTGGCCGTATCGCTGGCGGTCGGCTGGACGATCTACAACAGCTGGCAGGCGGGCCGCGCGGACCCGCCGTCGCCCGTGGCACCTCCCGTCCGGCGCCGCCCGACCACCTGGGAGGACGCCGAAAAGATGGCGAACCTTCATCGCCAGGGGCTGATCTCGAAGGAGCAACTCGACGCCTTGCTGCGCGAGCTCGTACCCCCACCGCCTCCTGACCCGCCCGCCGGGCGGCGTCGGCGCTAGGGGGAGGAGGACGTGATGGAGCGCTGGTATACGGCGCGCCAGATCGCGGAGATCATCGGGATGAGCCCGCGGTTCGTCCAGCGCGCCGCGCAGACCGGGGCCCTGCGCTCGACCGCGATCGGGGTGGGGCCGCGTCCGGCGCTCCGTTTCCGTCAGTCGGACGTGACCCTGTGGTTGCGCGAGTGCGCGCGCGAGCGGGGGCGTCCCGACCGTTCCGACGGCGCACGCTGACGGGCGGTGCGCGCGCGCACCGGAACGATGCGCCCGATCCGCCAGGTGCGCCGGGTGCGTGCAGCCCCCCTTGCGCCTTTCGTTGACTCCCGCTGTCGTACAGGAATGGAGATCGCGAACGAGTTCGACGACCCGGCGGACGCGCCCGAGCGCCTTGACGAGGAGTCCGTCCACTGGATCGAGGCGCACCGCGTGCGGGGGGTGCACGCGACGCTCGATAGTCTCACCGGCCTCGTGCGCGCCAAGCGCGCGGTACGCGCGCTGGCATGGGGTCTCGCCCACCCGGCCGAGCTGCGCGCGGCGGGCGGCACCGTCCCACCCGGCGTCCTCCTCGTGGGGCCGCCCGGATGCGGCAAGACCTCGCTCGCCCGGGCCCTGGCCGGCCTGCTCGGCGAGCGCGCGCTGTTCATCGAGCTCGCCGCCTCCGAGCTCGGACCGGAGCGCATCGGCGCCATCAGCCGCTACACCGAGCGGCTCGACCGGCCCGCCGTCATCTTTCTCGACGAGGTGAGCTGGTTGGGCGCGGACCGCTCCGATCGCCGCCATGACGGCGCGAGCCGAGGGGCCCTGTTCGCCGTGCTGGCGGCGGTGTCGGGCGTGCGCGAGCGGCGCGACCCGCCCGTGGTATGGATCGCCGCCACGTCCGAGGACCCGGACTCGCTCGACCCGGCGCTGACCCGGCCGGGGCGCTTCTCGCACGTAGTCGAGGTGGCCGCTCCGGATGCCGCCACCCGTCGCGAGCACCTCGAGCGGTTGCTGGCCGTGCGCCGCACCTCCGGGCCGATCGATCTCTCGCCGATCGTCGAGGCGACCACGGGCAGCTCGTTCGCGGGCCTCGACCAGCTGGTCGACGATGCGCTGGCCCTCTCGCTCGCCGATGCCGCCGATGCGGACGCGACCGCCAGGTCCGAACCCGGCATCGGATCCTCACGGCGGTACCGGCGCCTCGGTGGGATCGACCAGGCGCACCTCGCTGACGCAGCTCTCGCCAGCGGACGGGTCCCGGCTGCTCGCGACCGCACGCCCGACGAGGCCTGGACGGCATGCGTCCACGAAGCCGGTCACGCTCTCGCGGCGGCCGCCGGCGCCCTCGGGCTCGAGGCGGTCCGCGCGGTCAGCGTGGAGCCGCGCGTGTCGGGACACTCCGGCGGCCACACGACGATCGGGGCCGAGCGCGACGAGGGCTCGGCGCGACCGCTGACCGACGCGGAGCTCCGCGCCCACGTGACGTGCGCGCTCGCGGCCGGCGTGGCCGAGCGCCTCGTCCTGGGCCAGGCCAGCACCGGGACCGCCGAGGATGCGACCCACGCCGGACAGCTCCTCCTCACCCGCCTCGATTCCGGGCTGGACCCCCTCTGGCCGGTTGCCTGGCCGTCCTGGATCGACCTCGGCCCGGGTATGGCCGACCGGCGTGGCGCGCTGCTGGCGGCGTCGATGGAGCGCTGCCACGCGGAAGCCGAAGCGCTGCTCGAGCGACATCGGATGGGACTCGAGCGGCTCGCCCGGCGGCTGCTCGAGGTCGGGCATCTCGAAGGGGCCGCGCTCCGCGCGGCGCTCGTCGACGCGCTCGAGGCCGACGAGATGGGTGACGCCGTGCCGGGGATCGCCTGATGGTGCTCCTGCGCCTCGGGCTCCTGTGTATCGCCCTGGCCGCGGCGCTCGCCGCGACCCTCGTCGGCGTTCTCGCCGCGCTCGTGCTCGCGGGCTCGCTCGCGCTGCTCCGGCGAGTCGCCGGCTGAT
>JAJYJR010000013.1 GCA_021789355.1 Chloroflexota bacterium
GGCATCGCGGGCCTGTTCCGGGTGGCGCGATGTACACTGCCGGGCCGGGGCCCCATCGTCTAGAGGCCCAGGACGCCGCCCTTTCAAGGCGGAGATCAGGGGTTCGAATCCCCTTGGGGCCACTCCCGCTGTCTGCCTGGGGATAGTCGGGCGAAGAACGGTCGTGCCGGAGGCGTCCACTCGATCGCCTCTAGCTCGCGGTCGTTCACCACGACGCGCTCGATCACCATGCGGCAGAGCTCCTCCCGCCGAGTCGGCGATGCCTTCTCGATCGCCTCGGGGAGGGCGAGGAGCTTCGCGCGGTAGGCGTCAAACGCCATCACCCGGTTCTCGTCGGGCAGCGCGTCCAGCGCCGCTCGGGTGGCGTCCCGGTCAGCCTGGTACTGCGTGTCGGTGAGATCGCCCCAGGCGTGCTGCTTCTTCAATTGTTCGAGGCGGGTGAGGAGCCGCGCTCGCTGCCGTCCGGCGAGGGCGAGATCGGGCGTCTCGAGCCTTCGCCGCAGCTCCGTCCGCGCGGCATCGATGACGCTGCCGGGGAGGATCCCCTGCGCGATCTCGGCCAGGACGTCCGTCTCGATGGTCTCGGCCGGGCTGCGTCGGGCGTGGCAGCCCAGCCTCGGGCAGCGGTAGTAGCGGATCTCGGTCCCCCGCTGCACGTGGGCCTCGCCCCGCATGCGCGCCCCGCAGGCGCAGTACACGAGGCCCCGTAGGGAGTACTGGCGGAAGGGCCGGGGCTTGTTGCCGACGTACGTGCGCGCATGGATGGCGGCCATCGCGCGGCGGTACTCGGCCTCGCTGATGATCGGCTCGTGGCGTCCGGGCCGTTCGTCGTGACCCCGGTGCTCGACCACGAGCCCGGTGTACACGCGGCCTCGGCGCACGATGTCGCGGATCGCCTCCCGCGACCAAGGTCCCCGGTGGGGCACGCCCTCGCGGTTCAGGATGGCGGCCACCTCGGCATAGGGGTGCTGCACGAGGAGCTGCCAGACCCGTCGCACCGCCGCCGCCTCCTCGGGCACCAGCGCGAGTTGCCGGGGGTGGACGAGGTTCCCGGCGTCATCGCGGAGACTCCGGTAGCCCAGCGGATCGTGCCCTCGGTGGCGGCCATCCTCGAAGAGGCGACGCTGGATCCCCGCCATGCGCTCGCTATCCAGATCGCGCTGCAGTTGGGCGGCCAGGCAGAGCTGGCCGAACAGGTAGCGGCCAGTGGCGCCGTCGAAGCGGGCCCCCGGGAGGTTCGCCACGAGGAGCGGCACCTGCCGGCGCTCGAGGAGGTCGCGCAGCTCGAGCATGAGCCTCGCGTTCCTCGCCAGCCTCGACAGGTCAGCCACCGCGATCGCGGCCACCTCCCCTGCCGCCAGCGCGCGGAGGAGGGCCTGGTAGCCGTCGCGTGCTGCCGAGTAGCCGGAGTTGTGCCCGCCGGAGTCCGAGATCACCCGCACCGATGCGCCGGCCGGCAGCACGGCCCGGCAGGCCGCCTCCTGCTGCGCGTCGGAGAGGTCGGCCGCGCTCGCCTCCTTGTAGGAACGGCGCACGTAGATGAGGTGCTGAGCCACCGCTCCATGAACGCTCGGCCGGGCCGGAACCGCAAGCGCCATCAGGGGGCCACCATCGGTGCCGGCACTTGTTCGGGCTTCGCGTCCGGGAGTCCGGAGACAGCATCCTGGGTCCCGATCGCGAGTGCGGCCTCGGCCGCCACATCGGCGAGCCAGAGGGCCAGCCGCCCGAGCAGGTCGTCGTCGGGCTCAGCCGCGTCATGCGCGTGCCCGTTCCAGGGCCACGCCGTCGCCTGCCCGATCATCTGACCTGCTCCAGGACCGCGATGGCGGCCGCGACGCACGGTCGGCAGCGGTACCGATCGTCGGGGCCCAGCGGATCGCCGCACGAGCAGCAGGACTCGGGCGGGAACCGAATCCCCGGGCGGGCGAGGAGCAGCGGGATCGGACCGCTGCGCAGCACCTGCGCGGCCATGACGGTGGCGCGCCAGCCGATGGGATCCGCGTCGAACAGCGCCAGGATCACATCGCGGTGGCCGGCCAGGGCCGCGCGCTCCGTCTCGGACAGCGCCTCCCGCGGGCGGTAGCGCAGGCGACCGTCGGGCGCGGGCACGAGGAGGATGCCGCGCCGGCGGAGCGATCCGAGCAGCTCGGCTGGGGTCATCCGATGGTTCCCCACTCGTCCGACGCAGCCTGGTCTCCCTCGGGAAGCGGACCGGCGAACCAGTCACGCAGGTCGGCCGGTTCAGGGGGAGCAGGATGCCGGTCAGGCCGCAGCTCGGGCTGGCGAGCTGCCCCGTCGGGCTCGAACGCTGAGGATTCGGTTCCTGCGGAATCCATGGACACAATGGACAGAACGTCGTCCTGCCCGGGGCTTCTGATGAGTTCTGGCCATTTCGTCCATGCGCTATGGACGATTGCTGGGTTCGTCTCGAATCGATGCGATGGTCGACCAACGCTGCGCTCGAGCGCGAGCTGACGAACCCAGCCGTGGTCCTCGAGGGCGGCGAGTCCTGCGCTGAGACCGTCGACGGTTGCGAACATCGCCTGCCCACGGAGGGCGCGGAACGCCTCCCGCTGCGTAAACGAGATCTGATGGGTGGCCACGATCCAGCGCCCGATCCGCCGCGCCGCCTCGAGGCGAGGGTCGGCGCCCATCAGGTCGAAGGCGGCGAGCGCGTGGTCGATGAGGTAGGCCCCGATGTCGAGCGCAGCAGCCATCGTGGAGACCTGGATGAGGGTATCCCAGCCCGACGTGAACGTCTCGGCCAGGTGCAGGAGGCCGGCGATCCGCACTACGGCGCCGTCGAGCTTCGAGGACCATCCTTGGACGTGGCCGAGGTCCGCGTCGGGCCGTCGGCGGGGCTCGATCTCAGCCCTCCAGGCCGCGAGGAGCGCCGAGGCGTCGCTCCCGAGGTGGAGCGTGGCCGGCTCAGCCAGCCGATCGAACGATGCGGCGAGGGCGCGCAGCGACGTGTCGTAACGCTGGCGCACAGCCTCAGGCACGGGCAAGGTTGCCGTCTTCCGATACCCGACCGTGCCCGGTGGGATCGAGAACAGGAACCGGTGGAGGAGCCCGCGGCCGGCGAAGTCGCTCACCCGCGCGGCCCTGGCCAGAACGTAGGGCTGAACGGCCAGGCCGATGGTCAGGGCGGGCCGGTCGACGAACTCCGGCGGACGTCCCCGTCGATCGACCCGGATGGGGTCGCCGGCATGGCCGCACAGGTAGACATCGAGGTTCGGGATGCCGGAGGAGTAGCGGCCGGCCATGATGTCGAAGATCCCGCCCTCCGCCGACAGCACGGCCATGCGGCCCCCGTTCTCGTGGAGCAGCGAGGCGAGCTTCTCGGGCGTCACATCGGCCGTGAACAATCGCGGGGGAGCGGCGACGTCGAGACGGTCGAGGGCCGATGACAGGGTGCGAGCTTGCTCCTCGTAGGCGAGCCGTTCATTCGGGTCCTTGGCTGAGGCGGCGGCCTTCTCCGCCTTCGCGAGCGAGGCTTCGGCAATCCGGCGGATCGTCGCCTGTTCCGCGATGTCCGGTTGCGCCTGCTCGACGAGGACCCGCTCGTAGGCGACGATCGGGCCGATGACGTCCCGATGCACCGGGCTCTTGCGCTCGCCGGGCTCCATAGCCACGGCGACGAACACGTTCAGCCCCTCGCGCCAGCCGGAAACGGGCTCAATCTCGACATGCCCGGCCACCACCGTGGCGAGCGCCGCAAGCACGAACATCGCAGCCATGTCCGGCGGCGTCTGGGTGGCCTCCGCCTCCGCCGCCACGAACGACCGCAGCCAGTCCGGTAGTCCGCCGACTGGGAATACCGGTAACTCGGTGCTCCGGTCGAGCGACAGCGGTGTCTCCCAGGGCCCCGGAGGTCGAACCGAAGCTGACGCCTCCCCGTCGCCGATCGGATCGGCGTCAAACCTGGTCTCCACGTCCCCGATGGCCCGGCGGACCTCGTCGTCGTTCTTCGGTGGCGCGCAGCGCTCGAGGTTCAACGCCCGCACGGCATCGAAGAGCGCTTGCCCGGCCAGGCCCTTGCCACGGAACAGGCGGGCCGCGTCACGGAGGAAGTCGTGGCGCCTGCCGGCGCCGATCTTGGCGCCCGGCTGTCCTGGCGGGGTCGGCGGCTCGCGGTACGCGAGCAGGGCCTGCGCCCACGCCAGCGGCAGCTCGGCGATAGGGCGAGGTCGACCATCCACGCCACGCTCCAGTTGGTACACGATGCCCGACGCATGGCGGGAGCCAGCGCCGATGAGGTAGCCCGTGTCGCCCCACCGCGTGACGACGCCGAATGGGTGGCCCGTGGGGCGCTCGAGGCCCGCTGGCCAACCGAAGATGAGGTGCCGGCCATTGCCGGTGATCGTCGTCAACGTCGCCGGCAACGGCCCGAGGCGGTCGGCGAGGTCAGCTAACGTCTGCGGCACCTGGCCATCTACGTCCCACCCGAAGGCGCCGGGTGGCGGGGTGATCCCGATGTTCGGCTCTGAGGGAGCCGCAAGGAACGTCCGGATCAGCGCCTCATCGCGGGTGGCGGCCTTGAAACCGTTGGGAGGAACGGGGTGCTTCCCGGGGTTCTTGCACAAGCGTCCGGCAGGGCAACGGCACGAGCCGTCGGCGGTGGGGCTCCACACTGGGAACACGCCGAATCCCTGTCGCGCGTACCAGACTGCCAGCTTGACGCGCGAGCTCTTGGTGGTGCTCATGCGACCGGCCTCGCCACGATGCCGCAGTGGAGGTTGCGGACCCGCTCGCGGAGCTCGTCGGAGGGCTCGACGACCAACCGGGAGCCGGTATCACAGGCCAAGGGGCCAACGCGAGGGCACGCCTCGCGGCTGGTTGCGGCGCCGCTGCACTGCGCCTCCGAGGCCAGACGCGCCTTCTGGGCGACCCGGCGCGCTAGCTCCGCTGAGATCGCGGCTTCTCTCAACTCGGGGAGCGTGTGTGGCTCGCTCAGCATGCGCGCCGCCCAGGCCACCAGCACAAGGTCGCGGGACTCGGACGGCGGCGACTCGGTTGATGCCGCCCCGGCCAGCACGGGACCGGCGCCGTGCTCTGGCTCGTCTGCTTCCGGAGATGGCACACCCGGCTGGGCCGCCCCAGGAGCAGGCGCCGGCACTGGGCGGATCTGACCGCCGGGTCTGCTTACCTCCGCGGTGGTGGCGATACGCTCGGGCGATAGGGCGTCGCACCTCTCGAGCCCTTGCCGCGCTTCCTGGCGTCCGGCTTCGGGATCCCCGCCTAGGTCTCCACCGCGCACCACTCGGCTAGATTATTGCCGCCACGTATCGGAGTCTTCAGCGCGAGGGGACGAATTGACAGGCAATCGGACGGATAGATCCCAGACAAGACGCCGCGGCCCGTCGTATCCCGATCGCATCATCGAGAATGCCAGGTCACTGCGACGGGCGGGCCTGGCTCCCGCTCAGATCAAACAGCGGCTGGAGGCCGAGAGCGGGGCAGACCTCCCCGGCGGAGACGTGCCTGAGAGCACCATCAAGTACTGGATCCGCAACGTCCGGCAGGACGCCTCGGGGGCGTGGCACTTATGGGAGGCAGCTGCAGGGACTGATCCGGACCCTGTGCTGACCGCCGCATGGCTGGGGGCGATCCGGTGGGCCACCTATGAGCGGGTGTCATACCTCACCAACAAGGAGGCCCGCTGGATCACCCTGCTTGTCCGCCTGGGGGCAACTGGAAGTCGCTCGTCCGGCGATGAGTTCATCTCCGCCCATCTTGACGTGTACAACCTCGCGCGGAGATTCATCGAGGCGGAGAGGGCCCATGACGAGGTGGCGCTCGAGCGACTGCAGCGCATAGCCTGCCGACGCGCGGCCGATCATGCGTGGCCTGAGCTCGACTTCGGCGCCGAGCCGGACCTGGACGCGATATTCCCGCCGGAGACGTGGTCAAGTTGGTGGGCGCTTGAGCCGAGGGGCGCGGCATACTCGCCACCCTCTAACCGACGTCCGCCGGTGGGGCGCGTGAGGTAGCCGGGTGACGAGGCGCGGCTCGAGCGCGCGAGTACCGACCAGAACAAGCCACGGAAGGATCCTGGCGGCGGCCATCGGGATCACTCCGCCCACGATGAAACAGGGCACGGGCGTGATGGGCGCTGCCGTGCAGAGGCCGACAGGCTCCAGCACGCGCGCGATCGGTCCACCTCCACGTGCCTTGGGGACAGCGATCGAAACCTACCGCCGGCGGGGGGTACTGAGCGGGCCACACTCGCGGTCGTCGAGGCCCTATTCCGCGACGGTTCCACGCCCGCTGAAGGTCGCTGAGCTCGGACCCCAGAAGACCCATGACCGGCGGCGCTAAGGGTGGAGCCGATAAAGAGCCGCCCGGACGTAGTCGAGACGCGGACTATGGTCGACGCTCGCGCTTCAAGTGGGTGGTCGGGACGGGCGAAAGCACGGATCCGTAGGCGGCGCAGCCCTCTCTGCGCCCGCGGAGCGCTGTGGAAACCGCAGCTGACCAGTTCGCACAGGAAGCTGAGACGGCGGTTGCTCTCGCCTTGCGCTGCACAGGGCGTCGCCAACGCGATCCCGAACGGCTGTTCGAATGGATCGAACTGGGCGATAATGCGGGTGCACTCGGCTCGACGGACGGACTGTCAGATTCACTAGGTGACAGTGGTACCGTGACCGTCCGCGTGAGGAGGCCCGCGAATGATCGAGGCTGAAGAGCCGATCTACACGCTCGCGGAAGCGGCGCGGTACGTCGCGTCGTCGGCGCAAACGATCGCACGCTGGCGCGCGGGCTACTCATTCCCGACGCGGACGGGACGAGGCCAGTCGAGCCAGCTGACGAGCGGGGCCACGAGCGGCAGGCTCTCGTTCACGGACCTGCTCGAAGTCGCAGTCGTGGCTGCTGCCCGAAAAGCAAACATCCCGATGCGCGCGGTCCGTCGGGCGATCGACGCTGCCAAGGACATCTACAACGTCGAGCAGCCGCTCGTGCAGATCAGGTTCAAGCACGACGGGCGCGAGATCTTCACCCAGGAGCTGGAGGAGGGCGGTCGTGACCGGTTCGTGAACCTGTCGCGCCGCGGCCAGATTGCCTGGCAGCACATAGAGGACGTCCTGCAGAACCTCGACTACAACGGCGACGGCATCGCCTATCGCTGGTGGCCGGCGGGGCACGACGAGCCGATCGTCATCGATCCCCGCGTATCCTTCGGCCGTCCGTACGTGTTCAGGCGGGGGGTCAGCACGGACGCAGTCCGCAGCCGGTTCCGCGCCGGTCAGTCGCTCGACGATATCGCCGACGATCTCAGCATGTCGGTCCCCGAAGCCGAGGCCGCCCTCCGATTCGAGATGCCTGAAGCGGCGTGAGGTTGTTCGTCGACCGAGATCTCGGCAAGCGCCTGCCAAGAGCCCTGCAGACGGTCGGTCAGGACGCGACGGCGCACATCGAACGATATCCCAGAGCGGACGCGGAGACGGTCGAGGATCGGGCCTGGATCCATGAGGCCGCGACCCGCGATGAGTTGATCCTCACCCGCGACGGCGGCGTGAGAAGGCGCGATGTCGAGATCGCCGCGATCGCTGCGGCGCGAGCCCGGTGCATCGTGCTGGAGACGGGGAACGCAACGCCGTTCGTTTATCTGCGGGCGGTGATGATCGCCTGGCCGAAGATCGAGCGGCTGGTTGCAGACCAGGCGCCGCCGTGGGTGTACGGGCTCAATAGGGACGGTCGGCTCGTGTGCCGGTACCCTCGGCCGCAGTAAAGGCGAGACCTGAGGCTTCCGTCTCGGCTGACCACAACAAATGCCAGCACCATCTGCCGATCTGACCGCCGTTGCTTCCGCCGCGTACGCCACGCGCTAGCCGGCCGCTATCCCCGCGCCGTCCGGGCAACGCACCGCCGGCCGACCTGGGGACGCGACGACCCGGCGACCCGGCCCCCGGTTCCTAGACCCCGATGGCATCTGCCACATCCCGCCACGCGCGATCTTCGACACCCTCCAAGCGTCTGAGGTACGTCGTGGTGACGGCCAATGACGAGTGGTCGAGGAACGCCGACACGGCTTCGATCGTCTCCCCAGCGTCGCGCCGTAACTTTGCGGCCGAGTGTCGGAGGACGTGTAACCCGGTCGGTGTCATACCCGCCGCTGCCAGGTAGCGTCGGAACCTCCCGTACACGGTCCCGCTTGACACGTTCCAGAGCGACTCGTCCGGCGCGACCGTCGCGAGCTCCCTACCCGTGTCGGCGAGGGTGCTGAGGATCGCGGCATAGGCTGGTCGCGGCAGCTCCCGTCGTCCGGTCTTCCCGCCCTTGCCGCGGTACTGGTACATGACGAGGTCGTCGCCGACGATGATGTCGCCGGCCGTGAGGTTGAGGACCTCGCTGCGACGTCGGCCGGTGAGGATGAAGGTGAGCAGCAGCGCCCTGTCCCGCCGGCCCCGTACCGTGTCGGGCACGACCGCGAGGAGGCGGCGTATCTCGTCAGCGCTGAGGCCCCGGGCCGGAGCCGCGATGGCCCTCGGCCTCTGCAAGGCATCGCACGGGTTGGACGTCACGAGGCCCATTCGGATGAGGAACCGATAGAAGCTCGACAGGCAGGCGATCCGGGCCCCGATGGTGACGGCCGACGGCGTCCGGCCAGACTTCCCGATCCCATGCGCCCAGGCGAGCACGTCGGCGGGCGCGACCCGGTCGGGCGTCGTGCCCTGGTAGGCGAAGAACGGCCAGAGCATCCTTCCGTAGCCCTCGACGGTGCGTCGGGAGCCGGAGCGGTTGCCTTTCTCGATGAGGAACGCATAGAGCGCCTCATCCCAGCGGTCGCCGCTGCCGGTGCTGGCGGGAAGGAGTCGGGGACTGGTCATGGTGGGTGCCCTCGTGCGAGATCTTGTCGGACAGCATCACTCACTCGTCCGGGCCGGGAAGGCAAGGCACGATGGAATGATGGTGCAGGCGTCGGGCAGGAGCGCGGAGGGTCACCGAGGCGGATGCCGGTCCGCACGGGTCTTGTCGGGCCCGGGCGGGGGTGCGAGCATCTGCAACGCGTGACCAAGGACCGCGAGCCGGCGTCGCGGGGCGCGCGAAGTGTGTAACCGCCGTGCGCGGCAGGGAGGCCAGAGCCGACGATGCACGGACCGATGCCCCCGGCGGTGGCGGCGCTCCAGGACTTCCTCACCGGCTGCGGGCCAGGACCCGTCGAGGACATGACCCTGGTCGAGTACCTCGCGTCCGCCTGGCCCTACCTCGAGGGCAGCGATGCCGAGGGCATGCGGATCGCCAAGCTCGGGAGGCTGGAGGAGCCCACATGGGAGCCGCCGCGCCTCACCTTCGTCATCGAGCGCCATGGCGGGATGCCGTTCGGCTCGACCCGGGCCGCAACGCAGGTCTGGACCATCGACCTCGAGGCGGCCACCGCAGCGGTGGAGGAGCGGGGCTACCGCCAGGTGATCCCCCGCGCCCCTGTGCTCAAGGTCGAACCGATCGTCGCCGAGCTCGTACGGCTTGTCGCTGCCGGCACGGACGACGCGCAGCTGCGCTGGTCCGCCGATCGCGCGGGCGTGCGCATCTTGGCCAGCAAGGTCATCCCCGACGAGGGGTTCAAGGAGACCGTGGCGGGCCGGCGCCGTCGCCTCCGCAGCCGCCTCGGGCCGGCGCTGGCGGCGGCCGGATGGCGCCCTGGCGGCACCCCCTGGACCTACGTCCGCGCCGGCGACACGCCGCGAGGGTAGCTGCGTCATCTGCGCGACTGCTGGGGACCGCCGCGGTCTGCCCCCTATGGGTCGGCCCCAGGCGGGCGAGCACGTCGCGCTTCAACCTCGCGCATCAGCGCGGCGAGGTCGACCGAGAGCGCGGATGCGAGTCGGTCGAGATTGATCACGCCGACGTTGCGCCGGCCGCGCTCGACGTTGCTCACGTCGGTCGTGTGGAGGCCAGCTCCCTCGGCGGGGCGCTCCTGGGGCGCCGCTTCAGGGCCACCGCCGTTCCCTATACTGCCCTCCGTCAGAGCCCTGCTCCGAGGCCGCCTTGGCGGACGACCTGTTGTCGTTGCGCGAGGCGGCGGCACGCTCGGGCCTGAGCGCCTCCCACCTCCGCCTCCTGGCACGCACCGGACGGATCGAGGCGCACAGGATCGGGTCGTACTGGGTCACCACCGAGGCCGCCGTCCGCGCCTATCTCGCGAACGAGGCGCTCCGGGCCAAGGACCCGTTGAAGCGCCGGAGGGGCGGCTAGACAAGGATAATCACCCTCGATTACAGTTCTGTCGGCGGCATCTCGCGTCAGCGCTCGGAGGGACCCCCACGACCGGCCGTGTGAGCAACTTCGTCCCTCGCCCCGACGCCGGCACGTCCATCGTCGCTGCCACGAGGGTGCCGGCGGCCGTCGCCCTGCATCGTCGGTTGGCGGCGGCCGCGCCGCGGGGTGGGGCTGCCGGGCCGGCCGCGGGAGCGAACGGGACCAGCCTGCATGGGCGTTCGGCGTGAACGATCTCCCGGGCGTCCTGGGCACCGTGCGAGCGAGGATCGCCAGGTTCCGGGCCCAGGCGATCAACGAGGAGAACACCAAGCACGCCCTGATCGAGCCGATCCTCAAGGCACTCGGCTGGGATGTCGAAGATCTCGACGAGGTGCGCTGCGAGTACAAGCTCGAGCGAGCCGACAACCCGGTCGACTACGCCCTCTTCGTGCGGGGCAACCTGCGGCTCTTTCTCGAGGCCAAGGCGCTCGGCGAGAACCTCGATCGGTGGGCCAACGTGGTCATGGGCTACGCCGGGGTGGCGGGCATCGTGGAGTGGATCGTGCTCACCGACGGGAACGAGTACCGGGTCTACAACGCGCACGCCAAGGTGCCGGTGGCGCAGAAGCTGTTCAAGCGCGTGGTGGTCGCCGGGGATGAGCCGGGCGTCGCGGACACCTTGGCGCTGCTTTCGAAGCCCCAGCTCCAGGGCACCACCCTCGATGACCTGTGGCAACAGTTCTTCGTCGACCGCCAGGTGAAGCAGGCGGTCGAGGCGCTCGTTCGAGTTGATCCACCGACCGACTTCGTCCGTCTCATCCACAAGCGAACCCCTGCGGTGTCGGTCGCCGACGTCCGGCACAGCCTGCTGCGCGCCACCTTCTCGATCGAGTACCGCGAAGAGCGGCAGCCACCGCCCCCGCCAGCACCACCGAAGGTCGCCGTGACGCTCAGCGATCTGATCGCCGCGGGCGCGATCCGTCCACCCCTCGAGATCGAGACGCCGTACAAAGGTCGGCACCTCACCGCGCGCATCGAGGCGGACGGCACGGTGTCGTGGAACGGCGCAAGCTACGACTCGCTCTCGACCGCTGCCGGGATGGCCCGCAAGTCGATCATCGGCGCCCCGCCAGGCAGAGAGTATCCCCAGACGAACGGCTGGGGCTTCTGGCGTTTCCGCGACAGCGACGGACGCCTGGTGCCCGTGGATGAGCTGCGCCAGCGTCATGTCGGACCCTAGCCCGCCAGCTCATATGCCCCAGCCAACGGCTGTACAGCCCGGTTTGCCGACACGATCGCTCGATCGTGCCCGGCGGGGGTGCCACCTTCCATGGCACGGAGATCCCCTTTCCCAACCGGCGCGATGCCGCACCGGCCGGCACCTCGCCGTTCGGGCAGTGGCTGAGGGTGGTCAGGGCCCCACCGTCGGGGTGGCGCCGCCAGCTCCCTGCCCGGCATCCCCCGCGCCGGACGTCGTCCCCGGGGTAGGGACCAGCGTGCTCGTCGGGTAGAGCGGCAGGAACACCGGCGGGCGCGGGGCCTGCGTGAAGGCGAAGTCGTTGACGAGGTTGCCGAGCTGCGGCGCGTTCTCCCGCACGTCGGGCCGGGAGTCCGGCCGGCCGTCGGTGGCCGGGTCGAGCCGCTGCCCGCCCAGGAAGTCATCCTCGATGAACTTGAGGTAGGCGTCGAAGCTCAGGGTCTGGTGGTCGATGGAGCCCTGCTTCGCGTAGGGGCTGATCACGAGGCCGGGGACGCGGATCCCGTAGCCCAGGGCATCGACCGTGGGCGGGGTCACGTGGTCGTAGAAGCCGCCCCAGTCGTCCCAGGTGAGGAAGATCGCGGTGGAGTCCCAGTCCGGGCTCGTCATGGCCGCGTTGATCAGGCGCGTGACGTAGGCCTGGCCGGTGCTCACCAGCGCCGGGGGGTGCTCGCTGTCGGCGGGGTCGGGGAGGATCCAGGAGACGGCGGGCAGGGTTCCCGCCGTGGCCGCCGCGTAGTACGCGGAGAGGTCGCGGATGTTGGCGGTTCCACCGTCGGCGTGCACGTCGCCGAACCCGGGCAGCACGTTCCAGATCTTGGGCACGCCACCGCTAGCCTGTCCCTGGTAGGCACCCTGCGGGGCCGCGCCGTGGTCGAGATACCACGACCAGCTCACGTGGTGCTGCTGGAGCAGGTAGGTGAGGTCGGTCCAGGCGAAGGGGGTCGGGTTGGCCGCCGTGCGGTTGGCCGGATCGACCGCGCCCGTGCAGCTCATCGGGTCGGCGGCGTTGGCGCAGGTCGCCGACCAGGCCGAGACGAGATAGAGATGCGAGGGAAAGCTCCACGAGTGCACCGCCTCGAAGAGATGGTCCTGCAGCACGAAGTCCCGCGCGTAGGTCCAGTAGTTGGGGATGTCGTCGCCGGTGTGGTACCCCATCACGTCGGGCGTCGGCAGGGCCGCGCAGGCGGGGTTGGTGGGGTCGGCGCACCCCTTACGGGCCCGTTCGGCCTGCGCGATGAAGCCGTCCATCGTGCCGCCAGCGACGTCGGCGGTGCTGTTGACATCGTTGTGGGGGCCGCCGCCGTTGCGGTCCGCATGGTCCGGATAGGGCCGCACGCACTGGCCGCTGGCGGGGTCGGGGACGCACACGGTGGGCATGCCGTTCGCCATGGGGATGCCGTCGGCCCCGGGGTACGTCCCGAAGTAGCTGTCGAAGGAGCGGTTCTCCTGGAAGATCACGATCACGTGCTGGATCTGGTGGATGCCGCTCGCGGCGACGGCGGCCGAGGTGGATGCGGTCGCGGCGCTCGGCGACGCGGTGACCGGCGCACGGCTGCCACAGGCGGCGACCAGGGGTCCGAGGCCCACGATCACCACCGGGAGCACGATGCGCGCGGCGACTGCGGCTCGGCCGTGCATACCGCCCATTCCAGCACACCGGTGTCAAGACCGGGTCAAGAGAGCGCCACGAGCTCCGCCAGCATGGCGACCAGACGGCGCAGGGTCGTCCCGTCCGCCGCACCGTGGTGCGGGTTCAGCTCGCAGATCATAAGCGTCGCCCAGTTGGAGACTGCACACAACGGCCGGAGCGCGCCCCCCCTGTTGCCCTGCGCTGCCGCGCCGACTTGGCAGCTCCGCGCGGACTTCATCAAGGAGCTCCGGGAGTGGGAGGGCGGCTCGGGATCACCTCCCATCGGTCAGGCCCGTCTCCCAGCAGCGGCACGGTAGCTGCGGGCCCTCTCCGCGCTTCGTATCCATGGTCTGTCCGTGGCCATAGCCTCCGATCTGGCGAACGCGACGGCCTGAGTGCACCGATCAGGCTCGCCACATCGGGCTCGACCGGCTGGCTCTTCGCGGCCCCCGGGCTCCCCGGGGAATGTACTTGCCGCCCACCATGCGCGGATCGTGGCCGACCGCCGCGTTGGTTGGCTATGTGGCGGGATCAGGTCGTCTGCAAGACCACGGCGTAGGGTGCAACCAGATCGGCCCGAAGGACTACCCGTAGCCGATCCGAACCCCGAGCAGTCGACGCGAGCCGAGCGCAAGCCTTGTCCACGCGTCCCCGAAGGTAGCTCGTGAGGGGCGTACCTTCCTTTGGGCCGATCGCAACCTCATACGTCCCCAGATCCAGCTCCTCGGTCGTCTTTCGCAGCGCTCGCAGGATGAGCGCGTACCTGCCCGTCGTCGTGACCCCTTCAGGGATCGGCTCCCATGCCCTTCCGTCTCTGGACGCGGCCACCGCCGGCGTGGAGTAGCCGAGGAAGTCGCTGACGGTGCGGATCATCAGGACCGCGACGGGCAAGCCCTGTTCGGCGAACGGTTGAACCTGCGTGAAGGGATGGCAGACGCTGCCGCCGTATCCCCAGTAGGCGACGCCCGCTGCCCGCTCCTCCGCGAGCTTGCGCTCGACGATGGCCTCCCAGGGCTCGCCGAGGTGAACACCGACCTTCATCACGATCACCCGGCTCGGCTGGTCCATAGGACAACCCCTCCCGCGGGGCAATCTTGTCGATATCTCCGACCCCCGTGCGCTGGAGAGTAACCGCGACCCGGACCGATCACCGGGCGACGCCCGACAGAGGTCCGCATCGTGCGGAGTTACTCCCTCAGCTGATCAGGAATCCGCGACCGCCAGCCCTGTCGGCGCTGAACGTCAGCCCAATCACCGAGAGCCTTCCGGTCGAGAAGGACCTCCGTCGGAATAGCGGCGACAAGCGAAAGGAACGTCGCCTGGACATCCAAAGCCGTGTCGACTTGCGGGGCACGGGCCAGCCGGCGGACCTCGATTCGCCCGGGCGACAACGTCGTGGCGTCGACGAGACACCAGCGCGGATGGCTGTCGGGGAACATGAGCGCTGCCAGGACTCCTTGCTGTCCGTGTCCCTGGACCCCATCGAGGTCGCGCCGGCTGATCGTAATCGGGTTTCCCGTCTTGACCTCGATCGCGAGGCACGAGCCATCCGCGCTCGACTCGACCTGCAAGTCCGGGACGCCGACGGGGTTCTCGGTCACGCTGTACCCCAGGGCTTCGAACGAGAACGCGAGGAGCTTCTGGACGGTGCGCCCGAACTCCTGCGGGGTAACGGCATCGGAGAGCGCGTCGAGCTGACCGATTGCCCGATTGATGAGTGCTCGCCGAGCGCCCGGGCCGTCATCCATTGAGGGTCGCCATGGTGCCGCTGCGTGCCGACCACGCGAGGTTGTATGCGGTGGCTAGATCCCGTGGCCACTGACGACGGAGCATCTCCCCGAACTCTTCGTCCTGCGTCGCGACGAGCAGCTGCACGTCGGCGCCACTCTGTGAGAGCAACCTCGCCAACGCACGTTTGTGCTCGACGTCGAGACTCTGGCTCGGATCGTCCAGGAGGACGAAGCCGAGGTTGTGCTCGAGACCCGACGCCAGGGCGAGATAGACGCTGAGAGCCGCGCAGTTCATCTGCGCGGTCGATAGCCGCGAACTGGCGAGGGTCGTCTGCCCGTCACTCGACGCGTGGGCGCGGATGACATAGTTGTTGCGGTCCGTTCCCATCACCCGCTGCTCCTCGACCGCGATCCGTAGCCGATCAAAGTAGGGGTGGTTGCAGAGATCGCCGTAGTAGGCGCTGATCCGGTCGTGCGCGCCCTCAAGGGCGAGGCGGGCTCGCTCCCCAGCCACCGCCTGAACGGCACGCGCGATCGTTTCGATGCCCTCTTCGAGGTCTTGGAGCGCTCCCAGCTGAGCGTCGGCCTGCGACTCATCGGACTCCATGCTGCCCAGGCGCTCCAGGGCCTGGTTCCGTTCGTCCTCTGCTTGCAGACATCGATACAGCACGCGGACACCATCGATGTCGGTCTCGACGCGGGAGAGTACGGCTTCGGCTTGTCCCCTCACTTCGGCGGTCTTCGCCGCGGCCGTTTCGAGGACCCGAATCCTGGCGCCGAGGGCCGCCTCGATCTCGTCGGGATCCACGTGGCGACCGATGGCCTGCAGCGCCCCCGACCGTGCTTCGTCAAGCTGTGCCTGGGCGCGATCGACGGTCGTTTGCGCACGTTGAACGTCGGCGAGGGCTGCTTCGAGCGACCGCGTCTGCGTTCGCACACGCTCCTGCTGGTCGTGGAGTGCGTCGATCTGCCGCCGGACGTCCTCCTCAAGACCCTCTTGCAGCCGGACGATGAGATCGGGGCCCTCGATGGGCTGTCCGCAAACGGGACACGTGGTCGCGTCGGGCGCGGCACGCAGAAAGCGCAGTGTCTCAGCCACCACCCGCTGATGCGTCCCGAGTCGATGAGTCTGGGCATCGACGTCCGTGAAGACCTGCCGCGCGTCCGCGAGGAGTCGCTCGATCTGCTCCTCCGTGCCGTGGGCTCGGAGCTGCTCGTCGAGTGCCTCGCGAGCGGTGGCGAGGGCGAGCGCGCCGGTCTCCAACCCAGTCCTGGCCTGTACGGCGGCGGTCGCCTCGCTCGCTGGGCCCGTCGATAGCTGGAGTGCGATCCCGCGCTGACGGATGGACTTGACCAAGTCGCGGGCGCGTCGGGCGAGCCGATCGAGGTCGGACCAGTTCCCCGGCGGTTCGAGCGCGACGCTCTCGGTGTACCCGACTAAGCCGGCGGCCTTGGCCAACCCCGCGGCGATCTCGTCGAGCATCCCTGATCCCGCAGCGAGATTGAGTTCGTCTTCGTGGAGCCCGTCCTTCTGCGCATCCGCAAGTGCTCGGCTGTAACGATCGGTGACGGCGTCGATCGATCCCTGCAGCTTCGCTGTGGCGCGGTCTTTGGCCGCCTCGATCACCTTGATCTCGTCGCGGACCGCTTTGGGGGACAGCACCCGCAGGATGTCGCGCAGTTTGTCCACGCCGAACAGCCTGTCGAGCGACTCGTTCCGCACGCGAGGCTCATCGATCAGCAGACCGCGGATGCTCTCCTGGTGAAGGTAGACGGCGCGATAGAAGTCCTCGAAGGTCAGGCCGAGGTGCTGGAAGAGAAACTGCTCCGCCTCACGGTCTTGGAAACGTCGGACGTCCGAGAACGTCACCGACAGCGCACTGGCGCGCTTCCCCATCTGCTTCGTGCGCTCGACCACCAGGGTGTCGTAACCGCTGACGAGTTCAAGGGTCACCCGAGCTTCCCGCGGATGGTGGTGGAGGTTGACCAGTTCGTCGTTGGTGGCGTTCTCGCGCGGCTGGTCGTGCAGCTCCCCGAACAGCGCCCATTCGATCGAGCCAAGCACGCTCGTCTTGCCGCTGCCGTTCGCGGCAAGAAGGAGCGTGACGCGCGGGTCGCAGGCGAGGTCGAGCGGTTCGCCAATGCCACGGAAGCCCTCGGCAGACAGTCGCCTCAGCGCAAACCTGGTCATCCGCGTGACCGACCCGGACTGGGGCGCCGCGCCGGTGCCTTTGATGCAGGGGTCTTCCGTCGCGCGGGGCCGACCGCTGTCGCCACGGCACGCGTCACCTTGAGGTCTCTCGCCGCCGCATTGGAGAGGACGCGTGCCTTCCGATCAAGCATGCTCTTGACGGCGTCCGGACCACCGTCCCGAAACTCCCGCTCGATCTCGGTCCAGAGGTCGAGCGCGGCGCGCGGGGCGCCGGCGGCACGGAGCTTCGCCTCAACAGCGTCGTAGACCGACCCGGAGATCGGGGCACCTGTCACGGCTCGACCGACCCCAGGATAAGTCTCACCGACGGACACATCACGCTGACCACAGTAGCGAGGCCGCCTTGACTGGAGCAGATCCCAAGGGTAGCAGGCTCGTCTGGGCCTTTCGGCTGCCCCCCGCGTAGTTCAGCGGTCCGCGCTGCTGGATCGCGGAGCACACGACGTGGTGATGGTGTGGGGGCCCGGGACCACCAGCTGACCGCGGTTGAGGAGAGCGGGCAGCGACCGTAGTGGTCCTGCAGCCGCTATCCTCGCCGCAGATGGAGACTCCTGACCAGCTGGTCCTATGACCCCCTCCGAGTTCGCGGCGAAGTGGCGCGGCGTCACGACCGGTGAGCGGGCGTCCGCGCAGTCCCACTTCAGCGACCTCTGCCGGATGCTCGGCGAGCCCACCCCGACCGACGCCGACCCGACCGGCTCCTGGTACGCCTTCGAGAAGGGCGCCGAGAAGCTCGCCGGCGGTGACGGCTTCGCGGACGTCTGGAAGAAGGGCTTCTTCGCCTGGGAGTACAAGGGCAAGCGCAAGGACCTCAAGGCCGCCTACCTCCAGCTCGTGGGCTACAAGGACGCCCTGGACAACCCGCCGCTCCTCGTCGTCTCCGATCTCGAGCGGATCGAGGTCCGCACGAACTTCACCGGCCTCTCGCCGCGCACCTACACGGTCACCCTCGACGATCTCGCGGCGCCGGACCCATCGGACGCGCTGCGAGTCCTCCGCGCCGTCTTCACCGAGCCCGAGGCGCTCCGACCGACGTTCGATCGGGCCGCCCTCACCGAGGAGGCCGCCCGCCGCTTCGCCGAGCTGGCGGGCGCGCTCCACGCCCGCGGCCACGAGCCGCAGGCGGTCGCCCATTTCCTCGACAAGCTCCTCTTCTGTCTGTTCGCCGAGGACACCGGGCTGCTGCCCAAGGGGCTCCTGTCCCGCCTGGCCGATGCCACCCGGTCGAAGCCGGCCGACTTCGCGACGGCACTCGGTCAGCTGTTCTTGACGATGGCCTCCGGCGGCGGGATGTTCGGCGTCGAGCGGATCGACTGGTTCAACGGCGGCCTGTTCGACTCCGCGGACGTCCTGACGCTCACGGCAGCGGAGATCGGGATGCTCGTCGAGGTCGGGCGCCTGGACTGGGGCCGCATCGAGCCCGCGATCTTCGGGACCCTCTTTGAGCGCGGCCTCGACCCGGCCCAGCGGACCCAGCTCGGCGCCCACTACACCAGCCGCGAGGACATCTGGCGCCTCGTCGAGCCGGTCGTCATCCGGCCACTCCGGCGCGAGTACCAGGCGATGCAGGCCCGGGTGACCGAGCTCACCCTGCGCCGGGACGCGAGTGCCAAGAAGGGGCCCGATCCCGAGGCCCTGCGGCTCTTCGGGGCGTTCCTCGATCGGCTCCGGGCGGTCCGGGTCCTCGATCCCGCCTGCGGCTCGGGGAACTTCCTGTACATCGCCCTGGGCGCGCTCAAGGATCTCGAGTTCGAGGCCATTCAGTGGGGCTCGCTCGTCCTGCGGATTCCTCAGCAGTTCCCGGGCGTCGGCCCCGAGGCGGTCCTGGGCATCGAGATCAACCCCTACGCGGCCGAGCTTGCCCGGGTGACGATCTGGATCGGCGAGATCCAGTGGATGCTGAACCACGGTTTCGCCTACCGGCGCGATCCGATCCTGCGGCCGCTCGAGAGCATCGCGACGATGGATGCGCTCCTCGACCTCTCCGACCCGACGGAGCCGCGCGAGGCCACATGGCCGGCCGCCGAGTTCATCGTCGGGAACCCGCCGTTCCTGGGGCGCAAGTTGCTCCGGGGCGGCCTGGGTGACGCCTACGTGGACACGCTCTTCGACGTCTTCGGCGGCCGGGTCCCGCGCGAAGCGGACCTCGTGACGTATTGGCATGACAAGGCGCGCGCGATGGTCGCGGCAGGCGCAGTCAAGCGGGCGGGACTGCTAGCCACCCAGAACATCCGCGGTGGCGCGAACCAGCGGGTGCTCGCGCGGATCAAGGAGACCGGCGACATCTTCTTCGCCTACGCCGACGAGCCCTGGATCTTGTCCGGGGCGAATGTCCACATCAGCTTCGTCGGTCAGGACGACGGCTCGGACACGGAGCGGACGCTCAATGGGCAGCCTGTCCAAGCCATCAACGCCGACCTCACGAGCGGCCTCGACCTGACCCGCGCCCGCCGGCTCCGCGACAACCTCGGGATCGCATTCCAGGGCGTCACGCTGGGTGGGGACTTCGATGTTCCGGCCGAACTGGCCCAGCCGATGCTCCAGTCGCCGAACCCCGACGGGCGCGGCAACGCCGACGTGGTGCGGCCGCTGTTGAACGCCCAGGACATCACGGGGCGTTCGCGTGGCTCGTGGGCGATCGACTTCGGGCCAGCTCGAACCGAGGCGGACGCGGCATTATTCGAGGGTCCGTTCGAGTACGTTCGCCAGCATGTCCGGCCGGTCCGGGTCGAGAGTCGCCGGCCGGCCTACGCTCAACGCTGGTGGTTGCCCATGGAGGCCCGGCCAGGACTGCGGATGGCACTTGTCGGACTCGGCCGGTTCATCGCCACCCCGATCACCGCGAAGCACCGCCTATTCGTCTGGGTTACGTCGGCCACCTTGCCGAGCGTCTCGGTCGTGGCCGTCGCCCGCGACGACGACGCCACCTTCGGCGTGCTCCACTCCCGCGTGCACGAGCTGTGGGCGCTGGCACAGGGGACGCAGCTTGAGACGCGGCCCCGCTACACCCCCACCACCTGCTTCGAGACCTTCCCCTTCCCGCAGCCCACGGAAGAGCAACGGGTCGTCATTGCCGAGGCCGCGGCCGAGCTCGATCGCCTGCGTCAGGGCTGGCTCAACCCGCCCGGCCTTTCGGACGCCGAACTGCGCACCCGGACACTGACCAACCTGTACAACGCGCGTCCGACCTGGCTCGCGCAGGCCCACGAACGCCTCGACGCCGCCGTCCTCGCCGCCTACGGCTGGCCGTCCGACCTCCCAGACGACGAAATTCTCGCCCGGCTCCTGGAGCTGAACCTGTCACGCAAGCCGGCATGAGTGGAGCCCCACACTATGGGTGCGTCGCGTCCATGGGGCGCGCCTTCCACGCGGAGGTCACCACGGGCCGGGGTAGGGGCGAGCGGCACTGGGCAGCGCGCGCGCAAGCGATCATGCTGGCAGCCGCGTCGAAGGAGGTGCGGGCATGGACACCGGGTTCCTGCTGCTGGTGAGCCTCGTCCTGGCCGTCGGACTGCTGCAGGCCGTCGTCTCGATCCGGCGCAGCTGGCACCGGCGCTGAGGCTGTCGGCCGATGCCCGCCGCCGCTCCCGGGCGCCTCGAGACCGTCTTCGCCTGGTCAGGCGGACGGCGCCTTCACCTGCTCAGCTGGGGGGAGCTCAGCGCACGGCGGCAGGCGGCGGTGGTCCACGCCACCACTCGCATCGCCGACGTCGACGACCTGGAGCAGGCGCTCGGGCGCATCTTCCGGCACCGCGTGCAGCGGCGCCTGCTGGCAAGTGCGGGACCCGACGTCTGGTTCGAGGTCGGGCCGTAGCCCTCGCCCGGCCCCGGAGCACCCCGACGAGGCTCACCGGCTTGGGGCGTCCGCGCCGTGGGCCGGACCGGGGGTGCATCGCGGCCCACGGCTGGCGCGTCGCGCGCCGGTGAAAGGAGACACTCCCATAATGGCTACCGAGACCCGCGCGCCGATGCCGCCGGCGCGGCTGCCCCGCATGATCCTGGAGGATCGCTACAGCGGGCTCCTCGACGGCGCCGTCGGGCCCGCGAAGCTCCAGCGCGACCTTGACCGCGTCCTGCGGCGCCTGCTGGAGGGACTGGTCCGGCACGCACTGAGCGAGGAACAGGGCGCCGTTGTTGAGGAACTCGAGACGCTCCTCCACCGGGCTATCGTAGATCGGGTGGCGACCTGGGACCTCCCCGTCTGAGGATTCGACGGGTTCCCGTCGCAGGGCACACACGTTCGGCATGGTCTTGGGTTGAGGGGAGGGGCGAAGTGAGCGGGGGCTCGACGCCCGAGGCGATCCCTCCTCCAATCGGGGGAGTCGGCCCGCTCACGGGGCGTGGTACCCCCCTCGCCGGCGGTGGGGCAAGGTTCGGGATGGCGCCATCACTGCAGACGACGGGGCCCCGGCCGTGGACGCGATGGCCGTACACTGCGGCGGTTCACGGAACGCCTCCAGGCTGGCGTTCAGAACCGGCAGTAGATCTGTGCGATCGCAAGGAGCGTGGGATGGCCAAGAAGAAGCCGAAGCAGGACAAGAAGCCCAAGAAGGACAAGCAGGCGCAGGCGGCGACGGCCGCCCCCTCGGCCGCGGAGGCGCCGATCGCGCCGCCTGCCACCCCGCGCGGCAAGCAGCGCTGACGTCCGCTCGAGGCCTGTTGTGATCAGGGGCGCCGCGGGTGAGGGCGCACGTGCACCCCGGCGCCGCTGGCGTGCCCCTCGGCGCGTGGCGCGGACGCCGCAGCCGACCAGCCCGGGCCAGCCGGCGTGCCAGTATCCGGTTGTGTCGCCACGCGGCCACGTGGCCGCGTGGCCAGGACGCCCGTATCGCGTCAGCGGCATGCCGGCCGGGGGCTGGACGCGTCGGCTGATCCTGCTCTGCCGGCGCCACCTCGCCCTGGTGCTGGCCGCCGGCTACCAGGTCACTCGCGCGACATCCGAGGCGCTCGGCTGCGAGCACCGGGTGGCGCGGACCACGAGCACGAGCAGGCCCTCGCGAACGCCGGGGTCCGAGTCATCGACCTGCCGCCCATCGCCCGGGTCCGCGCCAGTCGGCATGCCGGCTGAGGCCGCGTGGCCGGGGCTGGTCCGATCCACAGGGTCGTCGGGCGGCCTGAGGCCAGCCCCTGCGCCCCGCAGGCCGGCGCCGCACGATGAGCAGATCGTGATGGTCCGCCGGCTGCTGCGCGCCCTGCGGCGTTCACACCACGAAGGCGGCGCCGCGAGCAGTGAGCGCCGCGTCGTCGGCCCGCTCACGTTCAGGGCTGGGCGACCACCTGCCAGTCGCACTCGGAGTTGATCTGGAGCGACGTCTCTCCGGTGGCCTGGAGCTCGAGGGCCTGGCCGCGGCCAGACCAGGCCACGCGGTTGACCGCCACCTCGACGAGCTGGCCCTGCGTGTAGACGACCACCTGGAAGTTGCCCTCGGCTCCGTAGCGGGTGCAGTCGAAGCGGTAGGTGATCGTCCACGCCGCCGGGGTCCGGAAGCGCTGCGTGGTGCCGAACCCGCGGCCCGTCACGTCGAGCAGCGGGCGCAGCGCAGGCGCGCTCGCCGGTGCCGCGGTCTCGCTGGCCGTCGGCGCCGTCGCACTCGCGGCAGCCGCGGCGCTGGAAGCCACCGCCAGGGTCGGGCCCGGCGGGGCGCTCCGTTGCGCGAGCGTCGCGGCCTCGCTCGGCGCGGCGCTCGGGTACGGCCGACTCGCCGTCTGGCCGCAGCCGGCGGCGGCCGCGAGCACCATGGCGGTGACGGCGGCGAACGCTACGTCCTGTCGCCATCGTCTGCGGCGCCACCCCGGCGGTTGGCTCACTCGACGCGTCCATCTACCGGCGCGCTGGTCGCCGGCGGCGAGTCGAGACAACCGACCCGCTCGGCGGCAGCTGTGCGGCACGGGATGCTCCCATGATCCCACGCCGCGCCATGGTCTCCCGAGCTTCGTCGTGCCGCCCCGGGCCGCACGATACTCGTGGCGGGCGTGCGCCTGGCTCCCCGCCTGGCTGCGGGCGAGGGGCCACCGGCCCTGGCAGAAGCGGTCGTCTCGCGGGTGGGGACGAGCGCTTCGATCAGTACAGCAGTCTGGCCGTCCACACATGTCGAGCCCCCAACCTTGACACGGCGCGGGTCGCTCAGTACGGTGGCCGTGCCGACACGTGGGGGAGGTGGTGGCGGTGGTCCGGGCGCCAGCAGGACGGGGCAGTAGCAGGCCTGGATGTGCGCTGGCGGGAGGGAGCGGCAGATGACCGCCGGCTCGCGATCTGTGCCCCCGAGCGACCAGGCGGCCACGCGCGACGAGATCGTCGCTCGCGTCCGGGAGATGTACCGCCAGCATCCCTTCCCGCCCGCCCAGCGGAAGCACACATACCGCAACCACGCCGCCTACGTGCGCCGCTTTCTCGATCAGATGGGCATCGAGGTGAGGGGGCAGGAGTTCGGCGACTTCGCCTGCGGCACCGGCCTGATGATGCTCGACTACGCGCAGGAGTTCCCGGACACGAGCTTCCTCGGCTACGACCTCTCGTCGGTGTCGGTCGAGCGCGCCAACGCGACGCTGGCCGCGGAGCGCGTGCCGAACGCGCGCGCCCTGGTCCAGGACATCATGCAGATGGAGGACCAGGAGCGCTTCGCCTACATCGTCTCCTGGGGCACCATCCACCACCTGCCCGATCCCGCCGAGGGGGTGGCCATCCTGGCCCGTGCGCTCCGGCCGGGCGGCGTGCTCCGCACCGGCATCTACGGCTACTACGGCAACTGGGAACGCCGGGTCCAGCAGGAGATGCTCCGGACCCTCGCCCCGGACTGCGATCCGCTCGACTTCGACCACCGGATCGCGATCGTGCGGGAATGGGCCACCGGCGATCGCAACTTCAAGAACTACTACACGGCCCCGCCGGTCGACCTCCACGATGACGACTGGGTGGTGGACGAGTTCCTCCACGTCTTCGAGAACCACCTGCAGCTCGCCGAGATCGTGGCCTGGCTCGAGGCGAACGGCCTGGCGGTGCTCCGGCTCACCGACTACTACGACCAGGAGATCCCGCTCGACGTGGCCGAGCACTCGGCCAGCCCGGGGTTCGTCCGGCGCGTCAAGCGGCTCCCCTTCGCCCAGCAGTGCGGAGTCCTCGAGATGATCGTGCGTCCGTACTGGATCTCGCTCCTCGCGCAGAAGCGCGCCTGAGCGGGGCTGTCGGTCTGTGTCTCCCACCGCCGCCGGGCTGGTCGCCCTCGAGGCGGGCAAGGGGACCCGCTGGCTGCTGCGCCGCTCGGGCCGCGGTGGAACCTCGCTCCCCGGTCTCGTCGCCGAGCGCATCCACCCCCGCCTCGCCGGTGAGCTGGCGCAGCACATCAGCAACGGCTCGCTCCTCATCACCGGTACCAACGGCAAGACCACCAGCACGCGGATGATCGTGGCGGCGGTCCGGGGCGCAGGCCTCACCCCCCTCACGAACCGTGAGGGGTCGAACATGCTGCGCGGCATCACGACCACGCTCCTGGCCGAGGCCAGCTGGCGCGGACGGCTGCCGGTGAGCGAGCAGCTCATCGGGATCTTCGAGGTGGACGAAGGCCACCTGCCCGCGGTGATCGACGGATTAGCGCCCCGGATGATCCTCATCACGAACCTCTTCCGCGACCAGCTCGACCGCTACTTCGAGGTCGATTTCGTGGCCTCGCTGTGGGCCACGGCGTTCCAGCGGCTGCCGCCCTCCACGACCCTGATCTTGAACGCCGACGATCCGCTGGTGGCCTATCTCGGGGAGTCCGTCTCGAACCCGGTGCTCTACTACGGCCTCGAGGACGGGCGCTGGGGACGCTCGCAGCTGCAGCACAGCGCCGACTCGCGCCGCTGCCCGCGCTGCGCGAGCGATCTCCAGTACAGCCGCTCCTTCTACGCGCACCTCGGCCACTACGCCTGCGCCGCCTGCGGCTGGCATCGGCCGACGCCCCGCCTCTCGGCGTGGCAGGTCGAGGTCGAGGGGCTCGAGGGCTCCACCATCAAGCTCCAGACGCCCTGGGGACCGCAGACCCTCGCGGTCCCGCTGCCCGGCCTCTTCAACGCGTACAACGCGATCGCGGCGGCGGCGACCGCGTACAGCCTCGGTGTCCGACCCGACGTCGTGAGGGAGGCGGTGGGGGACGTGCCGGGGGCCTTCGGCCGGCTGGAGCGGTTCGAGCTCGACGGCCGCCGGGTGCTGCTCGCGCTGGTGAAGAACCCCTGCAGCTTCGACCAGGTCACAGAGATCCTGCTCCGCACCCGCAGCACGCTGCGGCTCGTCCTCGCGCTCAACGACAACGGCCAGGACAGCCGGGACGTCTCGTGGATCTGGGACGTCGGCTTCGAGCAGCTCTGCGGCCGCCTGGAGTGGGTGATCGCCTCGGGTCATCGCGCCGCCGATCTGGCGGTACGGCTCAAGTACGCGGGCGTTCTCGAGGGCGCCTCGGGTGACCTCCAGATGCTGTCGACGGTCCCCTCCCTGGCGGATGCCGCCGATCAAGGCTTGCGCCGGACCCCGCCCGGCCAAGAGCTCACCACCATCGCGACGTACACGGCGATGTGGGCGCTGCGGGAGATGTTCGTGCGGCGCGGGCACCTCGTGCCCTTCTGGCAGGCGTGAGCGCCTGCGGCACGGGAGACCTACGGTCGTGAGCACGCCCGGCGCGTCTTCCCCGAGCGCGGTCAAGCTGACGATCGGCTATCTCTATCCGAGCGTCTTGAGCCAGTACGGCGACTGGGGGAACGTGCTGTGTCTGCAGCAGCGCTGCCGCTGGCGGGGCATCGACGTCGAGATCCTGCCGCTTGAGGTCGGCACGCCGATCGAACCGTGCGCCGTCGATCTCTTCTTCATGGGCGGGGGTGCCGACTCGCAGCAGCGCCTGATCGCCCGGGACCTCGTGGTGGCGAAGGGCGACGCCATCCGCGAGGCCATCGACGCTGGCAGCGTCGCGCTCCTCATCTGCGCGGGCTACCAGATGTGGGGCCGCCGCTACCGTCCCTTCCGCGGCGACGACCTCGAGGGCCTCGGGATCTTCGATGCCGAGACGATCCACTGGGCGGCCGAGGAGAAGGTCACCATCCGGGACATCACGAGCGCGGGGCGCGGGCGGATGGTCGGCAACGTGGTCGTGGAGTGGGAGAGCCGGACCCTCGTCGGGTTCGAGAACCACGGCGGTCGGACCTATCTCGGGGCGGGGGCTCGACCGCTCGGGCGCGTCGTCGTGGGCGCGGGCAACAACGGCAAGGACCACACCGAAGGTGCCGTCTTCCAGAACGCCTACGGCACCTACCTCCACGGACCCGTCCTGCCCAAGAACCCGGCGCTTGCCGACCACCTGGTCCGGCTCGCGCTCCGGCGGCGCTATGGCGAGGTCCCGTTCGCGCCGCTCGACGATGTCCTCGAAGAGCAGGCGCGGGCAGTGGCGCTGCACCTCCGTCGCTAGGCCGAACTTCCAGCCCTGATCCAGGCTGATCCGGCCCCTTCCACGTTCAGATCGTGCCCCAATCGTGCTGTGGCAGACTGCATGAAGTAGACAGTAATAGGCTTGACTTCTGCGCCCGGATGTGCATA
>JAJYJR010000436.1 GCA_021789355.1 Chloroflexota bacterium
GGTAGGAGAGCCGGATCACCCGGTCCAGGCTCGACTCGCGCAGGCCCAGCTCGGCCATGAATGCCGCCGCATCGTCCGGCTCCAGCTCGCCGATCTCCATCTCCACCTTCGCGGAGAGGGCGTCGACGAGCGTGTCGTGGTGCCGGTACCGCTCCGCGATCCCCGCCACGAAATCGGACTCCCGGGGCAGGTCCGACTCGCCGATGTTCATGAGCACCAGCACGGGCTTCTCCGTGAGGAACCGGAAGCCGCGGAGGATCTTCGCCTCGGAGTCGTCGAGCCCCAGGTCCCGCACGGGCGTGCCGTCCTGCAGCCCCGGCAGCACCCGTTCGAGGATCGCGAGCTCGCGATCGTTCGCCTCCCGTTCCGCCGGCGTGCCGTGGTGCCCCTGCGTCCGCAGCCGCTCGACGCGCTTCTCCACCACGGCGAGATCTGCCAGGATCAGTTCCAGGTCCAGGCGTTCGAGGTCCCGCCACGGATCCACCGAGCCGTCAGGATGCGGGATCCCCGGGTCGTCGAAGGCGCGCACCACATGCAGAAGGGCGTCCGCGTTGCGCAGGCGGGCGAGCTGGTCGGCGGGCATGTCGTTGGCCCCGCCGCCGCCCTCGCCGGCACGCGGAGGGGCGGGCAGATCGACGTAGGTGACGTCCGCGTGCACCTCGCGCCTGGGATGGAAAAGCTGGGTCAGCGCCGTCAGCCGCTCGTCGGGCACCTTCACGACGCCGACGTTCACGACCGCTCCGCCGTAGCCGCCGGTCTGTGCGTGGCCCCTTGTGAGCGTGTTGAAGACCGTCGACTTGCCGGAGCCCTCCAGCCCAATGATCGCGATCTGCATGAGCCAAGCGTAACGGCTCCGCAGGCCCTCGGCGGGCCGCTCCGGTCAGTACCCGGAGCCGAGGTCCACGACGTTGTGCAGCGGTTCGCCGCGCACGTGGCGCCCGAGGTTCGCAAGGAACACCGCGATGCTGCGCTCACGGACGCGGTCGCTCGCCCAGCTGGTGTGGGGCGTCACGATCACGTTGGGAAGCCCGTAGAAGGGCGACGTCCCGGTGAGCGGCTCGTCGCGGAACGTGTCCAGCACCGCGCCACCGAGCGGACCCTGGCGGAGCGCCCGTATCAGTGCCGGCTCGTCCACGAGACGCCCCCTGGCAACGTTGATCAGCCACGCGCCTGGTCGCATGGCCGCGAGCGCGGCCTCGTCGATCAGCGCCTCGGTCCCGGTGGTGAGCGGCACCGCGAGCACCACGAAGTCGCTCTGGCCGAGCAGCTCGTGCAGCCCGGATGGCGGCAGCACGAGATCGGCCCTGGGCGGCAGCGGGAGCGGATCCTCGTCGATCGTGGGTTCGGTGTCCACGCCCCGCTCCGGGTGGCGGCGGATCGCCACCACGCGCGCCCCGACCGCCCCCGCGTACGACGCGACCGCGCGCCCGATCGACCCGAACCCCACGATTCCCACCGTCAGGTCCCGCAGCTCCTGCCCCTGCAGCGGCTGCCAGGTTCGCTCCCGCTGGAGGTCGAGCAGCGCCGGGAGCCGCCGGGCGGTCGCCAGCATCATCATCAGCACGTATTCGGCGATCGGCCGGCTGAAGACCCCGCGCCCGTTGGTGACCACGATCCCGCGCTCGAGCGTCGTCGGGGTCAGCACCTGCTCCACCCCCACCGACGCGG
Organism: Chloroflexota bacterium; assembly: GCA_021789355.1. The sequence continues at coordinate 1,669 of JAJYJR010000436.1, forward strand.
AGTGGATCCAGTGCACCAGCGGTGCCCGGGACAGCACGCGCTCGAGGGTCTCGCGACCCAGGCCGCTGCCGCGGAGGAGCACCTCGACATCGTCGAGCGGTCCGTCCGCGGAGCCGTCCGGAGCCACCGACACGAGGCGCGTGCACGGGGCCGCCACGCGGATCCGGTCGAGGTCCTCGGGGCCGTATCTCGACCACAGGATAGGCGAGATCGCGATCGCGGCCGGCACGCCGCCGGCGCGGGAGCCACGGCCCGGGCGAGGGTCGGTCACGCCGTCGCCCCTCCGGCGAGACCGACCACGCGCCGCACCCACGCGCCTGGGTCGCCCAGCTCCGACTCGGACGGGAGCGACTCCGGTCCGTTCCAGAGCCGGGCCACCGCGCCCGGACCGGCCGCCGCCGCCACGCCCGCCACGAACCGCTCGCCGCGCCGGTACTGCGCGAGCTTCAGGTCCATGCCCATCAGCCGGGACACGATCCCGTCGAGGCCGCGGCGGGGCTGGCTGCGGCGCGCCTCGAACCGTTCGCGCAGCAGCGCGACGTCGGGCAGGAACGACGCGCCCACGCGGTCCATCACCCAGTCCCCGAAGCCTTCGAGCAGGCTCATCAGCGTCTGCGTCTCGCGGAAGATCTGGCGCTGCTCGGGATCGAGCAGACTCTCCAGGAGGCCGCCTCCGTCCCGCGTGCGCCACCGGCGCACTAGCTGGCCCAGCCCGTCCACGCCCAGCAGCCTGGAATCGTCGATGAAGCCGGCGATCTGACGCTCCATCCGTTCGGCAAGGTACGGCCGCAGCCAGGGGTGCGCCTCGAACTCGAAGGCGTGCGTCGTCTCGTGGAGCGCGACCCAGACGCGGAAGTCCTCGACCGGGACCCGCAGCGACTGAGCTGTGGCCCGGATGTTCTCCTCGACGAACAGCAGCTGCCCCGGGCGAGCCTCGGCCGAGAGCAGCGCGATGTCGTACTGGCCCAGCACCCGCGTCCCCAGGTACCCAAGCACAAATGCGATCTGCCGGGTCGCGAGGGCGCGGTTCATCAGCGCCGCGAGCCCCTCCCCCAGGTTCCCCTCGTGCGGGCGCAGCCGCTCTCCGAGGGCGTCCTCGATGTGCCCGTACAGCTGGCGGAACGCCACGAGGTTCGCGCGGGCCCAGTCCGCGCGGCTCACGGCGGCATGCCGCTCGACGACGCCCGGCAGGGGCGTGCCAAGCTCGGCCTCGAGCGCGGGCACGATGCGCCGCATGGCCTCGTCGTAGCTCGCGCTCGCCTGACCGATCGCCGACGGATCCAGGGAGCCCGGCACTCGCGCCAGGTGGGCCGCGGCCAGGCGTTCGGCTCTCGGCCAGTCAACCAGCCCGCCGCGGGCGATCCGCTGCACCCGCCGGTTGAGATACGCGACGCCGAACCCCGCGAGCGCCCCCACCAGCACGCCGGCCCGCCAGCCCCAGTCGCGATCCGGCCCGGACCCGCCGGTTCCCGGCGCCCGTCCCGGCGTCGCGCGCGCCATCATGCCGCCTCTGGCACCACCACAGGCTCGACGGTCGCGAACTCCGCGCCGAACAGCGTCGCCGCGGTGGAGCGGAACCTGGCGACGTCGCCGGTCGTGAACTGCAGGTGGACCGGTTGCCCGCCGGCCGGCGCACCCAGCTCGTTGACCGCGAGCAGCTCGGCGAGCACGCTGGCCGTCGCCGGCGCCGAGTCGATCACGGCCACACCGTCTCCCACGGCGGCCCGGATGGGGCCGGCCAGCAGCGGGTAGTGCGTGCACCCCAGGAGCAGCGTGTCGATGCGGGCGTCCGACGGCAGAGGGAACACCCATTCGCCGTCCGCGGCGCGGCTCCCCAGCAGCGGCGCGACGGCACGGCGCACGGCCTCGTCGACGTCCGCGCCGCGGAGCCGGCCGGCCTCGACGAGGGGCACCAGCTCGGGCGTCGCGTGCTCGTACACCTCCACGAAGGGGTTCTCGTCCTTGATCGCGTGGAAGTACGCGTGGGACCGGATCGTCGCGGGCGTCGCGATGACACCCACGCTCCGCGTCCGCGTCGCCAGCGCGGCGGCCGTCGCCCCGGGGCGCACCACGCCGATGATGGGAACGTCGTACCGGCGGCGCAGGTCGGGCAGCGCCACCGACGTGGTCGTGTTGCAGGCGACCACGATCGCCTTGACGTCGCGCCGCGACAGCTCATCCAGGCACTCGACGCTGAACCGCCGCACCTCGTCGTCGGGACGGGTCCCGTACGGCGCCCGCCCGTTGTCGCCGAGATAGATCGTCGACTCCCCCGGCAGGCGGCGCACGACCTCCCGGAGCACCGTGAGTCCGCCGACGCCGGAGTCGAACAGCCCGATCGGGCGCGCGTCCGCCATGGCTCAGGCGCGTGCCGCGACGGGCCGGCGGGACGGCAGGAGCGCCTCAGCCATGCGGCGCATGTCGCCGCTGATCCTCGCGTCGGGCGCGGCGAGGACGAAGGGCACGCCCTGGTTGTTCGCCTCGACCACGAGGCGGCCGTCGCTCACGATCGAGTGCTCGGGGCTGCGCCCGATCGCGGCCTGGATCACGGCGGGGTCGAGGCCACCCTGCGAGTCCGCGCGGTTCAGCACGTACTGGATCTTCGACGGCGGGTAGCCGATCGCGCGGAAGGTCTCCGCCACCGAGACCGTGTTGCGGATCGTGGTGGAGTCGTAGGTGAGGACCTGCAGGATGACGTCCGCGGCGTCCAGGAATGCCAGGGTCAGGTCGCTCAGGCTCGTCGCGTTGTCGACGACGGTCACCTGGTACACGCGCCGGAGCAGCGAAAGGACCTTCTCGATGTCCCGCGGCGTCACCATGTCGGCCATCTCGATGCGGGGCGGAGCCAGCAGGATGTCGATCCCGGACGGGTCGCGCCAGAGCACGTCGGCCAGGTCGGTCTCCTGGATCCGATCGGTGGGAAGGTCGATGATCGACGGAACGTCCGGCGGCACCTTGAGCAGCGCGCGCAGGTCGCCGAACTGGAGGCTCCCGTCGACCAGCACGGTGCGGGCTCCAAGGTGCTGCTGGATCGCGACCGCAAGGTTGAACGCCAGCGTGGTCTTCCCCACGCCGCCCTTGGGGGCGAAGACGCCGAACAGGACCGACGAGGAAGAGGGGTCCCGCGACTGCTGGGCCTGGAACGTGTTCTGCAGCAGGTTGATGAACTCGTAGCCCGTGAACGGCATGGAAAGGACGGCGTCGATCCCCCGGTCGCGATCGGGTGTCACGGGGTGCTGCGGCACGGTGATCAGCAGGATGGCCGGCGGCAGGCCCGCGCGGCGCAGCTGCGCGGCGAGCTCGAGGCCGCCCACCCTGCCCTGCAGCAGCGCGTCGACCACCACGATGTCGGGGCGCTGCTGGACCACCTGGTCCGCGACGGTCCGCCCGTCGTGCAGGATGTCGAGCAGCTTCACCCGCGGGCTGCTGCTCACGAGCCCTCGCACGTACTGCGCCACCTGGGGAACGTCCTCGACGACGAGCAGGCGGATCTGGTCGGTGGGCACGATGGCGACTATACCAAGCCGGCCACCAGCACCACGCGAGCCGAGCCCGGGCCGAACGGGGCCAGGTCGTGGTCGCCGCCGAGCTCCTCCACCGCCAGCCCCGCGTCGGAGGCGGCGCGCACGAGTTCGGCCGCGCTCGTCAGGTGGAGCACATCGCGGCGAAGGTGCCGGGTCACCGGTCCGCCCGCCACCGGCGAGGCCTCGAAGATCGAAGTGAGCTCGAGCCGCCGGGTGGCCGGGTCGTATGAGGCGCTG
>JAJYJR010000437.1 GCA_021789355.1 Chloroflexota bacterium
TCCCGGAATGGGACCGAATCCATCGAGAAGACATGCGGACGGGTTGTGGTCTTGCGTCTAGGTGAGCGAGACATCGTCTCGGCACTGTAGTAACGTGGTGCCGCTATGTCAACACCGTCCCATGGTCACCACGGTCCGCGGAGGCAACCCCGCGAAGGGCCGCCTGGGTACCCGTGCGCGCGCTCCTGCTGACCGCCTACGGCGGTCCCGAGGCGCTCCGGGTAGCGGACGTGCCCGAGCCTGACGGACCCGGCCTCGTCTCGATCCAGGTGCACGCGGCTGGTATCGGATACCCCGACCTCCTGGTCACCTGGGGGCGTTACCAGGTCAAGCCCGATCTGCCATTCGTTCCCGGGCTCGAGGTGGCGGGGCTGATTCGATCTGCACCCCCAGGCTCTGCATTTCGCATCGGCGATCGAGTGACGGCCGCGGTCGCGATGGGTGGCTACGCCGAGGTAGCTGTTGCACAGCCGGAACGGGTGATGCCGATCCCCGCGGGCCTCGCCTTCGAAGAGGCCACCGCGTTGCCGGTTAACTATCTCGCGGCCTACCTGGCTCTGGCGCGGCGGGCGCGGCTGGTCCCGGGCGAAGTCGTCCTTGTGCACGGTGGCGGCGGGGGCACCGGAACTGCCGCAATCGAGGTCGCCAAGTGGCTGGGCGCAACCGTGATCGCCACGGCTGGTAGCCCGGAACGCCGGGAGGCCGCCCGGGGGGCGGGAGCGGACCATGTGCTCCCATCCGACAGCGACTGGCGCGCCGGGGTCCTGGAGCTGCTCGGAGGCCCGCACGTTGCCGTCGTCTTCGACCCGGTGGGTGGCGAGCGGGTGGCGCAGGACAGCATTCGGGTCCTCGCTCCCGAAGGTCGCTGGCTGGTGGTCGGATTCGCGTCGGGGGAGATCCCGGAGGTCGCGGTCAACCGGCTCCTGCTGAGGAACGTGAGCGCCATGGGAGTCTACGTGGGCGGATTCGTCGCGGCCGTGCCCGGCCTCAGCGCCGAGGCCGCCGTCGCGTTCAGCCAGATGCACGCCGCTGGCCGACTGCACCCGCCCGTTCGGTCCGGTTACCGGCTCGAGGACGGCCCGCGAACTCTCGCCGAGCTCGCCGCGCGAACGGGCTGGGGCAAGGCCGTGTTGACGGTCCGTCCCTGACCCGCTAGCGTCCGCCACGAACTCGCTGCGAGCATCACCAATGAGTCCAGAACCCCCCCGCGAGGCGCCGGATGACGGCGTCCCAGCCGGCACCGGAGCGGCAGAGACCGGCGGCGTCACGCGGGTAATCAGGATCCTCGAATCGGTCGCCGGCGCGCCGCACGGGGTCGGCGTGCGTGCCCTCGCCCGAGCCACCGGAATCGACAAGAGCGCGGTAAGCCGCCTGCTTCGACAGCTCGCGGGCATGGCGCTCGTGGAAGTTGACGCCGCTCAGCGGTATGTGGTGGGCCCACGCCTCTTCGCAATGGCGACTCTCATCGTCGCCCAGGACGACCTGACGCGTGCATCCCGCCCGTATCTCGAACGGCTGGTGACACAGTTCAACGAGACGTCCTACCTCGCCCTGCTCGAGGGGCGCCAGGTCGTGTACAGGGACGTCATCGAGTGCACCCAGCCGGTTCGCTACGTGGTCGCCCTCGGTCAGGGCTCGCCCTTGCACGCTGGCGCCGCGGGTCGTGCCATCCTCTCGGCACTGCCTGCCGATCAGGTCGACTCGATGCTGGCGGGCGGCAGACTGACGCGGTTGACGGCGGACACGGTGACTGATCGCACCCGGCTCAGGGAGATCGTCCGGGAAGACAAGCAGCGAGGGTACGCGTGGAGCGTGGGTGAACGCGTGGCGGTCGGAGCCGCCGTCGCCGCACCCTTCCTCGGGGCAGACGGGCAGTGCCGAGGTTCACTGGTGGTCGCGTTCCCACGCGAGCGCCTGCGCCTCCTCGACCTCGACGCGCTCGGGCGGGCGGTGGCAGCGGCCGCAGAAGACCTCTCGCGGCGGCTGGGGTACCAGCCATCAGCCAGCCCGTCAGCGGCCGCCACGGTCAGGCGGACGCCCCGCTCGCCCCGTCGCACGGCCCCCGCCCCCCGGGACTGATCGCCAGCCTCCCGACGGACCCAGCTGGCCGACAGACCAGCGGAGCTTGCCGGAGCATCGTCTTGCGAATAAAGACGGCGTCTTTCTGGGCCCGAAGGAATTAACCGCTTGCGGCGTCGTTTTAGCTGCTATACAGTGCGCGCATTCCGGAGCGCCCCGACACTGGGCCGGCGTCTCACTCCGGACCAGGAGGAAGCGGGCATGGCAGCCACAGGAGTCCTGGGCAGCAGGGCCAACCGGGCGCTCGCACTGGTAGTTGGCGCGATGCTCCTGGGTGCGTGTTCCGGGAGCACCACAAACCAGACAGCGGCACCGCCAGCAGCAGCGACCCCGGGCGCTGCTGCCAGCGCGGCAGCAGCCAGCGCGGCACCGGCCAGCGCGGCACCGGCCAGCGCGGCAGCAGCCAGCGCGGCAGCAGCCGCAACCGGGTCACCGCTGATGTTCGGCGACCTCGCGCCGTTCACGGGCGCCGACGCGTTCGCGGGTCCCCGCTACATGGCGGGCTGCCTCGCGGCGACCAACAACATCAACACCACCGGAGGGATCCTCGGGCACCCGGTCACGTGCCAGAGCTTCGATACTCGGGGAGATCCCGCCGACGCGGTGCCGGCCACCGAACAGATGCTGGCCACCAACAGCAACCTGGCACTCGTCTTCGGGGTGACCTCCGATGAGGCCTCCTCGGTCGTGCCCATCCTCAATCGGGCGAACATGGTCGTCTTCTCCGTCACCGGGCAGGCCGAGTTCGACAAGTCGACATTCCCGTACTTCTACCGGCTGGTGGCCGCCGACGACCTGACCGGCGTCGCCGTGGCGCTCATCGCGCACCAACTCGGCTACAAGAACGTGGCGCTCGTCTTCGGGAATGACATCGGCTCCCAAGGAACGGTGCCGACGCTCACCAAAGCCTTCGAGAAGCTTGGCGGGAAGATCGCCATAAACCAGGCCATCGCACTCGACCAGAGTTCGTACCGGACCGAGATCACACAGATGCTGGCGCAACATCCGGATGCGATCCTTACCGAGGCAGACGGCCAGACGGACGCGACGTACCTCTCCGAACTCAAGCAGCTCAACAACGGCAAGCTGCTCCCGATCGTTGGGACCGACGCGACCGTTGATCCGACGTGGTGGAAGGCGGTCGCCGGCGCGGTTGGCGCGACCGACCTCGCGGCGGCCTACTCGGCGGACAACCCGTCAGTAATCCTGAGCGGACCACCCTACGATCCGTTTGCCGCCGGCATCAGCGCGTCGGCCTCGAAGATGTCCGGCATCGCGCAGTACCTGACGGTGCCGTACACCATGCACATCTACGATTCGGTCACGATCGGCGCCCTCGCCATGGTGGCCGCCAACAGCACCACGCCATCGACCTATCGAAGCTTCATCGCCAAGGTCTGCACCGCGTCCCCGGGCGCCGTGGTCGTGCACACCTTCGCGGATGGGGTGAAGGCACTTCAGTCAGGCCAGACCATCGACTTCGTCGGGCCCGGCGGCCAGACCGTCCTCAATCAATGGAACAACTCGCCGGGCGGCTTCGACATCGTGAAGTACGGCACCGACGGTTCGATCAAGACGGTTGGCTCCATCACCGCCTCGGACATGCAGGCTGCCGCCCCGTAGCGGCACGCCCATCGGTGAACCTTCGCCCTCCGGCGGCGCGAGTGATCGGGCCGCCGGAGGCGCTCCCCTCACGGCTCTTCGGCTGACAGCCAGGGAGGCGGCGGCGGCGTGGACCTGTATGTGGCGGCGTTCGGATTCGGCCTGGTGACTGCGAGCATCCTCGCGATCGCCGCGGTGGGCTTCACGATGCAGTTCGGAATCACGAACATCCTCAACCTCGCATACGGCGACCTCATGACCGCCGCCGCGTTCGTCGCGTACGTGATGAACCAGTTCGGAATCAACATCTGGATCGGCATCGTCGGTGGTGGGATCTTCGGGGCGGTTGCCTCCGTCGCGCTCAACCGCTGGGTGTATGGGCCGTTTCTCCGGCGCGGCACATCCCCGTTCGGCATGGTCATCGTGTCGCTCGCGATGGGGCTCATGATCCAGAACCTCCTGCTGGGGATCGGAGGCCCAACGGCCTTCAGTTACCAAATGGACCCCGGGCCGAATCTCCGCGCCGGCGCCCTCGTTCTCACGGCGTCTCAGGTCGGGATCATGGCGATCTCCATCGCCGCCATGGTCGCGATCTTTCTGCTCCTCACCCGCACGCGCCTCGGGAAGGCGATGCGTGCCTCCGCCGCGAATGCGCCACTGGCCCGCAGTTGTGGGATCCGGACGGACCGCGTTACGGACATCGTGTGGGCCGTCTCCGGGGCACTCTGCGGCGTCGCAGGAGTCATCCTCGTGATGAACACCGCCTCGTTCACGGCTGTGACAGGCAGTACCTTCCTGGTGGTGATCATCGCGGTCGCTGTGCTCGGCGGCGTCGGTCAGCCGAGCGGAGCCATGCTCGGGGCGCTGGTGGTGGGCTTGGCCACGGAGATCGGTGCCATCGTGGTCGCGCCAAGCTACAAGGATGTGATCGCCTTTGCGATCCTGGTGATGGTCCTGCTGGTCCGTCCCCAGGGCATCCTGTCCCTGGCCCGTGCGAGTACCTGACCACCATGAGCAGCGGAATGCAGTTCTACGTCACCACCCTGCTGGTCTACGCCGGGGTGGACATGATGGCGTGCTGGGCACTCAACCTCCAGTACGGCGTCACTGGCCTGCTGAACTTCGCGTTCATCCTGTTCCAGGCGGCCGGCGCCTACACCGCGGCAGTTCTGGCGCTGCCGCCCCAGACGGCCAACGGCGGGTTCCAGCAGTACGTGCTGGGACTCGGGTTGCCGTTCCCCTGGACCGTGCTCGGGGCCGGGCTCGCGGGCGGCCTCCTCGCGCTCGTCATCGGGCTCATCAGCCTGCGGAAGCTTCGCACGGACTACGAGGCCGTCGTCATGCTTGTCATCTCGATCATCGCGACGACGGTGGTTTCGAACCTCGTCCCTCTCTTCAACGGCTCAGCGGGCGTCTCGCTCGTTCCGAACCCGCTCGATGGCCTGAATGTGAACCCGCTCGCGGAAACGTGGTTGTATGTCGGGCTCACGGCGGCGGCGGCGCTGCTGACGTTCGCGTTCGCACAGCGCGTGACCAACTCCCCCTTCGGGCGGTCGCTGCGGGCGATCCGTGAGAACGAGGCGGCCGCAGCGGCGCTGGGCAAGGACGTGGCCCGCCTGCGCCTGCTGATGTTCGTCGTCGGGGGTGTCATTGCGGCGATAAGCGGTGGCCTGCTGGTCGGATTCATCGGGCTCTGGGCGCCGTCAGCCTGGCTCTACCCGGAGACGCTGGTGGTCT
>JAJYJR010000438.1 GCA_021789355.1 Chloroflexota bacterium
CTCGCATGGCGGGTGGCTGCGGGGCTCGCCGGGGATCGCGCGGGGACGGCTCGGGCATGCACGCGATGGTAGGCGAGGTGACCGGCATCTGTCGCGTGCCGGGTGGCATCGCCGGCGCCCACCGCCTGCCGCCGGCTCGTCGTGCTAGCCTCGCTGGCACTCCTGCCGGTGCCCATCGAGGTTTCCTCCCCCATGCTGAGCCTGCGCGACGTTCCGGGACTGCCCGACCCCGACATCCGGCCACCCGTGGTCGCCGAGTCGGGCGATCCGTTCGCGGCGCTCCGGGTCGTGCACCTGCTGGCGCAGGTTCCGCGCGGGCAGCCGGTGCGGGTGCGCGACATCGTCGACGCGCTGAACGTGCGCTGGCTCGACTGGTCGTTCGACCGGAGGGTGGTTATCGACGCGATCGTGCAGCTGCAGGCGAACTGGATGACGGACTACCGAACGGTCGAGGGCATCCAGGTCGCATCGGATGCGCACGGCGAGACCGTGACGATCGAGGACTCGAGCCGGGTGGATCCCTGGTTCGTCCTCCAGGCGCGGGCCCTCGCCGGGACGTGCGGGGACCGGTTGCGCGAGTTCGCCCGCGACGAGGGCGGGATCCCGTGAGCCCGGCAGGCGGCACGGACGGCGCGGGTGGCCCGGACGGCCCGGGCGGGTCGGACGGTGCGGGGCAATCAGAGACGCCCACCTACGGCACGGCTCATGCCTGGGCGAACGGCCGCCTGGTGCCGGCGGACGCTCCGCTGGTCTCCGCGTTGGACCGCGGCTTCCTGCTCGGCGACGCGGTCTTCGAGACCGTCCGCGTGTTCGGCGGCCGGGTCCTGGAGCTGCCGCTCCACACCGAGCGCCTGCTGGGGTCCGCCGCCGCACTGGAGATCCCGCTTCCGGCTGATGTCGAGGCCACGCTGCGCACCGCGATCGGCGCGCTGCTCGCTACCGACGGGCTCTCCGCGCCGGGGATCGAGGTGTCCGTGCGCGTGACGGTCAGCCGCGGCCCGGCCGAGGGGCGCAGTCTCCTGCCGCCGGTCGACGTGCGCCCGACCATGGTCGTGCAGGCGTCACAGGTTCTCCCTCCGCCCGCCGAGTTACTGACGCGTGGCCTGCACCTGGCGATCTCGACGGTCCGCCGCGATCCGTCGAGCCCGCTCGCCGCCGTCAAGACCACCAGTCGCGCCGAGTTCGTGTACGCGCGGCTCGAGGCGCGCCGCAAAGGAGCCGACGACGCCCTGTTCCTCACCACCGACGGCCATCTGGCCGAGGCCACCTCGGCGAGCCTCTTTCTCGTGCGGCGAGGCGAACTCGCGACACCCGCGCTTGCGTGCGGCATCCTCGCGGGCACCACGCGCCAGTAGCTGCTCCGGTGGGCCGCGGAGGTGGGGCTGGACGCACGCGAAGGATGGCTCGCGCGGGAGGATCTCTTCGGGGCGGACGAGGCGTTCCTGGCCAGCTCGGTGGCCGGCGTGTTCCCCCTGACCCGCGTCGACGGCCGGCCGATTGGCGACGGTCGCCCCGGGGGATGGACGCTGCGGGCGCGCTCGGACCGGGAGGCGTTCGTCCGCGAGGAGGCATAGCGCGCGGGTCCGCGCGCCCGGCTCTTGCCGCGCCCGCGACCAGAGCCATCGTCTCGGGAATGCCCAGCATCAGTCCGTGCTGCTTGGCCTCCTGCGTGAGTTCCACGCCAGGAGAAACCGGCTTGACAGCGACGAGCATTGTGAGATAATCGCACAATGGAAAGAGGGGGATGAACGTGACCGCAAGGAACCGACTGCGCGAGCTGCGCAACGCACGTGGCTACTCGCAGGAACAGTTGGAGGAGATGACGGGCATCGAGCGCTCGAAGATCTCTCGGATAGAGACTGGCACTCGACGGATCTCAGGCTCCGAGGCGATCTATCTCGCCGAGGCTCTCGGCGCTACGCCCGAGGAGTTGTTTACCGCGCAGCCGAGTGGCATTGCACGATTCCGTGGAGGCTCCGCGAAGATGCCGGCTGACGCACGAGCGACGGTCGAATGGTTCAGGCACTTCGTGGACGACATGTTGTTCGTCGATCGGACGGCTGAGCGGTATGGCGTTGAGTAGGGGCTCCCTCCTGGCGCTGGGGCTGCGGTCTGATCGCAGGATAGGCTCAACGCGAGTCGACATCTTCACTCTGATCCGCGAATTGGGTCTGCGGCTGCACATGGCACCGGCGGGGCGCGGAAGGCAGGACCTCGAGGGGATGTACCTGCGGAAGGGCGGGGTCGGCTTCGTCTTCGTAAACGCAGCGAAACCTCCTCGCCGGCAGCGGTTGACAGCCGCTCACGAGCTCGGTCACCACTTCCTGCTCGGTGATGACGATCAGGAAGTGGAACACGCCGACTGGAATGGAGACACCGAGCAGGCCGAGGAGCGCGAGGCATACGCCTTCGCCCGCGAGCTGCTCATGGACCGTCACTGGCTCAAGGCCAACTGCGCGAATCTCCCGCTCGAGGAGGCGATCGAGCAGACGGTGAGTCGTTTCGCCGTCAGCCCAGAAGCGGCCGCTGTGCGGCTATGCGAGCTGGGCTTGATCACGCCCGAACAGAAGGGTCAAGTCCTTGCACAGCAGCAAGACGAGACGACGCGCCGATGGTATGGCCGGGCGGGGCAGCCATCCGATCTGATCGACTACGAACCCATGTTCCTGCGGCGCGTGAGCCGGCTCGCTGCCCAGGGCATCCTCAGTGAGCCGCGGGAACAAGAGCTGATCGACCACGCCGATCCGCTGAAGTACCACCGGCAGTAGCGGGTCGTGGCGCGGCATCCAGCCGAGATTGCGCGCCTCCGTCTCGGTCCCATTTGTTTCGACGCCACCGTCCCGCGTCACCTGTCTCGCATCGGCGCTGCCAGCCAGGTCCTTGGTCCCATCACGGGAAGAGTCCGGTGGCCCACGGCCGTCAAGCTGGAACTCTGGAGGGTTCGTAGCGTCGTCCCGGGCATCCGAAAACTCGTGCGCATGGGCGACGAGGTCGAGTTGAACCAACGTCAGGATGACGCCGCGACCGACCTTCAACGTGAAAAGCTGCTGGAGGCGGATCCGCCTTCGCTCCACCGAGGCGAGGCCGAGTGCGTCGTCATCTGCGAGACCGAGAGATGGCCGCTCATTGTGCATGACGACCAGGGCATCGAGTGGGCAGAGCGCCGCGGCGTGCTCTCGTTCTCAGCGGTCGATCTCCTGGCGCTCATGGCCGCAGAGGCCCACTTGCGCCCCGGGCAGGCATGGCATGTCTACAACAGGCTGTGCGAGCCGGTGGGCGAGCCAGATGAGAACAAGGCGGGCATGTTTGCGGTGCGCGGGTGGGGCCGCGACGACAGGGCCCGGAACGCGTTCGTTGCGCTGGTCTCGGCGATCAAGGAGTGCCCAAAGACATAGCCAGGCCCGCGGCTCGCCTCTGCTTCGGCCACCGTCTGCCAGATCCAGTTCAGGCCCGCGGCCGCCAGCCAATCCCGCTTCACCGCCACGGGCACGATGACGCGGGTCCGCGCGTCCAGCTCCTGCCGCGCCCGCGACCAGAGCCCGCGCCACGGGTCCTGTCCGCCGACCCGTGGCATGCTGCGGGCATGTGTCACGACGCAGACGCTCGTCCCCCGGAACTCCCCGCCGATCTGCGCCCCGCGCCCATGGCCGGCGGCGCCCTCGAGACTCACGACCTGGTGCTTACCGCGTCCGACCGGAACCGCCTCAGAGCCTTCGAGGCCGTGGCGGTCCATCCCTCGGGCGGAGGGGTGGTGATCTTCCCAGACTGGCGCGGCCTCGGGCACTTCTACGAGGAGCTCGCGATGCGGTTCGCGGAGGCCGGCCACGACGCCATCGCCTTCGACTACTTCGGGCGCACCGCCGGCACCGAGCCGCATCCCGTCGACTTCGACCAGATGCCGCACATCGCGAAGTCGACGCCGGAGGACGTGGCGACCGACGCGGCCGCGGCGGCCGACCACCTGCGCGGCACCGGCCGGGTGCGGGCGCTCGCCGTCATCGGGTTCTGCTTCGGGGGGCGCAACGCCCTGCTCCAGGGGCTCCCGGACTCCACCGTCCAGCCCGCGGCCGTCGTCTCGTTCTACGGGCAGCTCGGCCCCGACCGGTCGGGGCACGGTGGCCCGCTCTCCGTCGCGGGCCGCTTCGTCCGCCCGGTCCTCGGGCACTACGGCGGCGCCGACGAGGGGATCCCGGTCGGCCAGGTCGAAGCGCTCGACCGGGCCCTGTCGGCCGCAGGCGTGCCGCACGAGCTCCACGTCTACCCGCGTGCCACCCATTCGTTCTTCGCTCAACGCCGGGAGGAGTTCTCCGCCGAGGCCGACGAGGCGTGGCGGCGGACCCTGGCGTTCCTCGGGCGCACGTTCGCCCCATCCGTGGCCGACTGAACGGCGCGGGTGACGGAGGCCGGTGAGCCCGTGGATCGTGCCGTGGCGATCGCGGAGACCGCGCGGCTGGTCGCCGAGGGTGACCGGCTGCGGATGGCGCCGAGCCTGGGAGGGCTGCGGCTGTGGCTGCAGCTGTCGGACGACCTCCTGAGCACCATCTGGGGCACCATGGATCGGTATCACCTGTCCTGGCTGATGGTCGGCCGTCCGCCCGCGCCCCGCGGCCGTGCCATGACACCCGACGAGGAGGCCGCCTACGTGCGGGACGTTGCCGAGCAGAAGACGGCGGTGCTGCGGATCAGCCAGCGTGCCCTGGAGGGGCAGGGCGTCCCCTTCGTGGGGGAGACGGGGCGGTGACGACACCCGATCGCCCGGGCGAGTTCGTCGCCGCGGTCGGTGGCGAGCGGCTGGTCTCCGAGCCCGATCCGATCGCCCGCGACTACCTGTTGCTGGCGCTCCGACTCGACCAGCACGTCCCCGGGCTCGTCGACGGGTACTACGGGCCGCGTGACCTCAAGGCCCGCGTCGACATGGAGAACCTCCGTCCCCCCGGACGCCTGGCCGAGGACGCCGCGGCGCTGCGGGAGCGGGTGGCGGCGGAGATCGCCGAGCCGGGCCGGCGTCGCTGGCTCGACCGGCAGCTCGTCGCGCTCGAGACGCTGGCGGCGCGCGAGGCCGGCAGCGTGCTCCCGTACGTCGAGGAGGTGACCCACTGCTTCGACGCGCCGCCGTCGCGTCTTCCGCCCGCGACGTACGCGGAGGTACGCTCCGAGCTGGAGTGCCTGCTGCCGGGCCCGGGGTCGCTGGTCGAGCGGCTGGAGGCGTGGGACGCCCGCTTCGTGATCCCGCCCGATCGCGTCCGGGCGGCGGTCGACGCGCTGCTGCCGGGGATCCGCAAGGCGTCGATGGCGCGCTTCCCGGCTCCCGACGGCGAGTCGCTGCGGGTGAGCCTGGTCTCCGGTCAGCCATGGAGCGGCTACAACTGGTACGACGGCGGGCTGCGTTCCCGGGTCGACCTGAACACG
>JAJYJR010000439.1 GCA_021789355.1 Chloroflexota bacterium
GGGCCGGCGTTGGTGCCGGCGCGGAGATCGCGGTGCTGAGGGCGAAGAGCAGGATCCCCACCACCGCCAGCAGGATCAGCACTCCGTAGCGCACGCGCGGTCTGCGCCGCGTGGACCGGGTCGTGACAGGCCCCGATCGACGCTTCGGTTTCCGACGCTGCTGCTGCGGCACCCGCACCTCCTGGGGCCGCAGTCTAGCGGCCGCACCGGGTCAAGTCCCAGCACGTGGTGTAACAGCGTGCCATCCGCGCGCCCGCGGTCCGGTCAGCTCGCCATCAGCAGGGCCGGCACCTCCTCCTTGGGCACGGCGTCGATCAACGCCATCGACTCCGGGCTGAAGTAGCGCCGGCCGTCCTGCCACTCGTCGTCTTGCTCCGCGAGCACCATGCCGACGAGGCGCAGGACGCTGGCCCGGGTCGGGAAGATGCCCACCACCGCCGTGCGACGCTTCACCTCCTTGTTCAGGCGCTCGAGCGGGTTCGTGCTCCGGATCTGGCGACGATGCGCCTCGGGAAAGGTGAAGTGGACGAGGAGGTCCGCCTCGGCTTCGAGGAGGAGCTCGGACACCAGAGGGAAGCGGGCCGCCAGGCCGTCCGCCACGCGGCGCAGCTGTTCGGAGGCCGAGTGCTCGTCGGGCTGCTCGAAGACCGTGCGGATGGCGGCCGCCACCATGTCCTGGCTGCCGCGGGGCACGAGGTCGAGCGCGTTGCGGGTGGCGTGCACCCTGCACCGTTGCCACCCGGCTCCCAGGAGCTGGGCGTGCACGGCTTCGACGATGCCGCGGTGCGCGTCGCTGACGACCAGGCGCACCCCGGCCAGGCCGCGCTCGAGGAGTCCCCGCACGAAGCCTGACCAGGCGTTGCCCTCATCGTTCGAGGCGGCGAGCTCGAGCCCGAGGATCCGTCGCTCGCCGGATCCGGCCACACCGATCGCCACCAGGCAGGCCATCGAGACCACCCGACCGGCGTCCCGCACCTTCACGTAGGTGGCGTCGAGGAACACATAGGGGTAGCGCTCACCGAGCAGCGAGCGGTGGCGGAATGCCTCGACCTCGGCGTCGAGCGCGGTGCAGATGCGGGAGACCTCGCTCTTCGAGAGCGAGGCGATGCCCAGGGCGTCGACGAGGTCCTCCACGCGGCGGGTGGAGACGCCCAGCACGTAGGCCTCCTGGACCACCGCGAGGAGCGCGCGCTCGGCCCGCCGCCGCGGCTCGAGGAGCGAGGGGAAGTAGCTCCCGTCGCGCACGCGCGGGATGGAGAGATCGATGCTCCCGACGCGGGTGTCCCAGCGCCGTTCCCGATAGCCGTTGCGGTGGGTCAGGCGCTGCTCCGGTGCGCGCTCGCCGTGGGGCACCCCGGTGATCTCGGTGACCTCGGCCTCCATCAGGCCCTCGGCGAGGATGCGCACACCCTCACGGAGGAAGTCGATGTCGCCGTCCGTCCCGGCCTTGCGCAGCAGTTCGGGCACGCCCATCCTGTCCGTGGCCATCGTGGCCTCCTTCGTCGTCGTCGGTTGCTACTCCAACGACGCGAGGATGACGCGGTGGCCGCTCTTCTTGTCAGCCACCTGCGCTGTTACACCACGCCACGGGACGTGACCCCGCACCCGGTGCGTGCGTGCACATGACCACCGGCGATCCCGGGTCGTACCTGTGCCTGGCTGACGCGAAAGCCCGGGATGTCGTATGGTGCCGCCACGCGCGAGATGCGTGGGGGAATCCGCGTACGAGCGCCTGCCAGATTCGGTTCAGGGACGGCTGGCCATCGAAACGGCAAACCCGTCGCGAGGCGGGGACGCAAAGCCACGGGACTCGGGACGCCCAATCCGACCGAGTCAGCCGGGTTGCCGACGACCACCGCGCTCCTTAGGGGAGCGCGAACCGCAGGAACCGGCAGGAGGCGCCGAGACATGTCTGATCACCCCAGCACCCACCGCGCCGCGCGTGCGGCCGCACGCGCGAGCCTGATCGCCCTGCTCATCCTCACGGTCGGGTCCGGGACCGCGCTGGCCGCCAAGGGTGGCGGAAGCGTGAGCAGCGCCAGCACGCTGACCGGGCCGGTCATGGTCCTGGACCTCAACGGCAACGGCGTGCCCAACCACGGGGACGAGATCACGTTCAACGTCTCCGCCAGCGTGTCCCAGCCGCAGGTCGGGCTCCGCTGCTGGCAGGGAGCGAACTGGGTCTACGACGGCTACGTGGGCTACTTCCCCGGGTACATGTTCACGCCGTACTTCACGCTCGACTCCGGGTACTGGAATCCGGCCCTGAGCGCGAACTGCACCGCGCGGCTCTTCTACAACGACAAGCGGGGTCGTCAGCAGGTGCTGGCCACCCTGAGCTTCGACGTCGCACCCTGATCTGATTGCGCCGACCGCCCGGCGCGCACGTCCGACGCGAGGGAGCCCCGGCCGTGGCCGGGGCTCCTTGATTGCCGTCGGCCTGATGGCCGAACCGGCCTAGGGTGTCGGTGCCTCGTTGGCGATCGAGATGCTGGAAGTCTCGGTGCCGCACGGGCTCGTCACGCCCAGGTGGGCGGGATTGTCCGAGGTGAACACCACGACCCAGCTGAACGTTGTGCCGGTGGTGTCGTAGGCCGTCGTATTTGCGCTCGACACCGTGGCCTTGAGCGTGTTGCCCTTGCCGGTGTCCGGAGCGGCGACGGCGAGCGAGGTCGACGTGTAGGCCGGCTCGCTGCTGCACGTGGCGTCGTTGACGTAGAGCTTGAACACGACGTGGCCGTTCAGGGCGCCCGCGCCGCCACCCACGCTGACGGTGGCGGAGTCGTTGGGCACGAAGCGCTGTGCCGTGCTCATGGTCGGCTGCAGCTGCTGGACGACGACGGCTTCGGCCGAGTTGCCGCAACCGGTGTTGTGGGTTGTTGCCTTCGTGTTGCCCGAGGTCGAGCCGCTGTATGCCGCGACCCAGTGGAACTGGCCCGGGCTGCTGGGGGTGAAGCCGGACGAGAAGTTGTCACCGTTGCCGGAGACCGTGCCACCGGTCTGCGGGTTGGTCCCCGTCGTGCCGTCCAGCTTCCCGGCATTCGCGGTGCTGCAGTTGGTGACCTTACCGTCCTTGTCGACCGTATCCGGGCCCTTCAGGGTGAAAGTGATGGTCCCGTCCGCGGCCGCGCCGTTGGTCGCGTTGATGGTCGGATACTGGCTGCCGGCTTGGCCCGGTGTCGTGCCGCCGTCCGTGCCGGGCTCGGTGGCCGTGCCGGACAGCGTCGCCTTGTCGTAGAGCGCGGTGCCGAACGGCACCGGATCCGTGAGCACCGATCCCTCCGAATCGCCCGTCGTCCAGGCGGTCGTGATCAGGGTCGGCTCGACCGGCAGCACCTCGAAGCACTCGCCGGTCGATGACGGCGGCCCGGCGGATTCACCGCTGCTGTCGGTCGCATCAGGCACGCCCTTCGTCGTCGAATCGAAATCGGCGCGCCAGCAGTACCGTCCGATCGACGTGAGCGTGACCGGATCCGAGAGGTAGGTGCCGTTCCCGGTGACCGGGATGGAACCCGCCGCCACGCCGCCGGTGCTGCACGTGCCGCTGGCGAGCGGGCCGCAAACGTTAAACGAAAGCGTCCCGGTGAAGGACGCGGTACCCGTGACCTCCAGGAGGGCAGAGTCCTCGACGCTCACCGTCCCGGTCCCGATCGACGTCTCGACGAGGTTGTTGGCGTTGCTGTCCGCCGAGAGGGCGGAGCCGTTCCCAAGCTTGGGCGTCGTCTCCAGGCCGGAGCCGCACGACTCGAACTTGCCGAGCGCGAAGTCCTTCTGAGCGGCCGTGAGCGACGGCGACGAGCGGGTCTCGGCCATGAAGCTGGCGAAGCAACCCTGGAGGCCGAGCGCGTTCAGGTCGACGCCGCCCTCCATGAAGCCGCCGCCGTAGATGACGTCCGAGGCGACCGCGCCCTTGCCGACGTACGCCCAGGGCGAGACGATCGTCGTGTTGTTGACGGTGTTGCAGCCCGAGCTGCTGCCGCCCGGCACGCAGTCGCCGAAATTGCCCTCGCCGTTGAGGGAACCATCGCTGCCGTCCGAGCCCACCCAGCTGTAGATCCGGATGGTGGTGATCGCGCCACCCTGCGTGAACGTGCCGAGCAGCAGGATGTCCCCGACTGCGTGCGTGGCCGGGTTGCCTTCGTCATCGACGAACGTCCCGTTAGGCGCGGCGACTACAGAGTTCTTGAAGAACCAGAAGCCCATGTCCTTCGCGCCGTTGACCGCGTAGCGATCGGCGCCGAAGTAGAGGTACTGCTGCGTCTCCCCGAACTTGATCGCGTAGGCGTGCAGGATCTCGTCCGCGTCAGGGACCGAGCTGTCCGTCCAGTGCTCGTCCGGCATGTCGAGGATGTCGGCCGAGCCCTGCGTGAACATCGAGGTCCCCGGCGTGTCGTCGATCCAGTCGCACGCGACCGCCCCCGGGATTCCGGAGCACGGGTTGTCGGCACTCGCGTTGGCCTGGTGAGCTGTGTAGACGATATCCCAGTCAGCCCCGGCCGGTGCCCCGCCCCCCAGCTGGGTGATGTCCGAGCCGCCCGGATGCGCGGTCGCAGATGCGCCTCGCACCACCGTGTAGGTCCTGACGTCCAGCGCGACGAGCGCGGGGTCCGTGAAGGAGCACCCGCCCGTCTTGGTGGAGGTCGTGCCTGCGCTCTTGAACGTCATCTGCTCGCCGTCGATCAGGAGCGTCGAGTCGGCTGCAGGGGCGCCGACCAACTCGCACACGTCGATGGTGGTCGTCGACGCGTTGATGTTGCCCTTCAGCGTGCCGACGTGGGTGGTGGTGACGTCGTTGGATGCGTTCTTGTCGAGCTCGAACAGGCCGCTGCCCTCGGGTGGCGATGCCACGGCCGTGGCGGCGATGCCGATCGTCCCGACGATCAGGCCGGCGGCGGCGAGGACCGTGGCGACGCGCCTGCCCGGCTGCTTTCGATAGACCACACGACTGATCACGATGACTGCCCCCCTCGCAGATCGAACTCACGGATGTGCTTCGGTCGCTACTGCCTCCACGTATCCCTCCCTGGTGATTCGACCCCTCCCCCGGGATCACTGCCGTCGCCCTGGCTCCCCTGCGAGCCTCGCAGTGCCTCCTGCGACCGGAGGCGGGCCCGTCGGGCTGCTCAATCCCACCTCCCCTGGCGCACGCCGGCGTCGCTCGGGGCGCCTGACGCACAACGCGTGGCCCGCCCGGTTGACGGATGATCAGGCTGGCGAGTGGCCCCGGCGTTCAGGGCACCGGGGCCGCCCGTCCGGCCCCGTGGGACCGCGGACTGGAGAGCCGGGTGTCGACGCCGGGTGAAAACTGAGCACCTTCCGCCGGTCGAAACCTGAGCACCCCTGACCAGGTTCGCTGGCATCCTCGGCCGAGCCGTGAGCTCGCTGCCGAGGAGGAAGGAGTGCATCA
>JAJYJR010000440.1 GCA_021789355.1 Chloroflexota bacterium
CCTGGGCCCGGACGACCGGCCATCGCCGGCACCGCCCTCGAGCCGCCGGGGCCGGGCGGGCGGCACGGGCGCGCCGCGCCGGCGCAGCTCGGCCCGGCGCGCCGCCGGCGCGTAGGGGCACCGTCGCACTGACTGGCAGGATCCCGGCAGATCGGATGCCGCATGGTGGCCCACGCCGGTCGGCGACGACGGCGCCCACCCTGACGCGCGACGTCAACCCACGGGCCCCGGTCGTCGAGGAGATGCGGCGCCAGATCGGTCTTCGCTACCCGTTCGAGATACGCGGCTCCGATCGGGCCTGATCCCCCCGGTGGGCCGGCCACCAGGTGCCGATACCCTTCGGTGCCCCTCGATGACCGCCGAGAGCAATCGGTCGAGCGCGACGATCGACGCCTCGAGAAGCCCCGTCGCCTGGGTCGTGCTGAGCGCATCGCGGCGGGACAGGGTCGCGATCTCCCGGAGAAACGGCGCCCGGGCACGGAGGAACAGCTCGACGGTTTCCCCCATCGGGGAACCGTGTGTCGCCGCGATGCGGCCGTGGTCGGCCGCGGCCGATTCCGCGTCGCGGAGGCACGCCTGGCGGTCCTCGGGGGCCGTCGCGCCAAGGTACCCGACGAGCGCTGCGGTGAGGCGCCGACCGCGTGCGCGCAGCGCCTGTCGATCGGGTTCGGGAAGTGCCCCGACCCACGCGGGCCAGCCGGTTGAGGAGATGATCTCGCGGCGGTAGATGCCCGTGATCCGGCGGGTCGCCGTGTCCAGCCGCGCCGTCGCGGGAGCCGCGTGCTTCGTCTCCGTCAGGAGTCCCAGCACGGCCGAACGCGCGAGCCGGCGATGGCCGCCGGGTGTCGTGAACGCCGTCACAGCGCCGGCATCGCACCAGCGACGGAGCGTCGCCGACGAGACGCCCACGAGCGCGCTCGCCTCGCGGGTCGTCAGCCACTCCCCGTGACGTGCTCGGCGCTCGACGCTCCCCGGCACCCGCTCTTCCGGACCGACCGCGGGCAGGACGACCGCTGACGACCGCCGGCTTCCCGTCGTCCCGGCCACCTGCGCGCTCCGGGCGCCCGCGAGGCTAGGGTGGCGCTGGCGCGGCGGCATCGTCGTGTCGGAGTGCGCCCGTCTGCCCGCTCCCGGCCGGGCCCACGGGGAGCACCGGGTCCGAGTGGCACTGGGAGCAGTACGCGGGCTGGTGGCAGTAGGCGCACGCGGTGGCGCCGACCTGCCGGGCCACGTTGGCATGGTTCAGGATCATGCCGTCGTGGGACACCTTGACCGCCGGCGTCTGGTGGCAGTTCTGGCAGTACGTCCTGGTGTGGCACGCGCCGCATGACTGGCTGGCGGGATCGTCGGACGTCACGCTGGCCTTGTGATCGAAGACCCAGAGCCGGTCGTTGTGGCTGTCCGGGCGCTGGCCGATCAGGACGCCGGATTCGATGCTTCCGATCTGCGGGAAAGTGTGACACGTCGCGCACTGCGACGGGATCGTCTCGTCCGAGAGCGCGCCCTTGACCACCTTGTAGTGCGCGCCGTCGTGGCAGCGGAAGCAGCCGGGCGCGGTCTGGTGCCCCAGGTTGTTCGGGTACGTCGCCTGTGTGACCCGCATGTCGGGGGTCGCCACCAGCCGGTAGATGGTCTGGAGGCTCGTGATGGCGTTGTCGATCGCCGTGCGCTGCTCGGCGGCCACCAGCGGATAGCGTTGCGTGTAGAAGCCGCGCAGGCCGGCGATCGCGCGATCGGCATCGGCGACCGAGGCGTACTCCACCGACAGGCGGTCGCTCGCCTCGCGCTTGATCCAGGGCAGCCGCGTGCTGATCTCACCGCTGTCGATGTGATCGTCGATCGACTCGTCGATGCCGGGAACACCGTGCCCGACCCGGTTGTGGCAGTCGATGCAGTCCATCTGCCGGAGGCCTGCCGAGCGGAGGCGTTCGATGTCGGGAGCCACGTCGGCCGAGACGGTCACGGCGTCCGCGGCGATGAACTCCTCACGTTCCCCGGTGGGCCCCACGATGGCGACGTAGTCGATCTTCTGGGCGCGCTCCCGAGTGGCCGCGTACTCGACGTCCGACGCGATGTGCCAGTGCACCCCGCGTGGGGTCGCGTCCCCGCCGGCGCCACCTCCCCCGCCAGTGGCCCCGGCTGCCCCGCCGGCGCTCGCCGTCCCGTCGGCGGCAACGTTGCCGCTGCCCGCGGCGGGAGTCGACCCGAAGCCGAAGGGCCGCACGACGAGCGCGATCGCGTCTCGCGTCGACGTCTCGTCGAGCTGGTATCGGTTCTGGAGGACGAGCTTGATCGGGCCGCCGTTGGCGATGAGCGGCCCGATGTCGTGGCACTTGAGGCAGGTGACGCTGGTGGGCGGCAGCAGGGCGTGGTCGGGCGCCGGGATCGGCCTGGGGAACGTCCCCGTCAGCACCTGGACGAGCTGCTTCGTGCCGTTCATCTTCGCCTTGACCCAGCCCGCGATGCCGGGCTCCGTGTGGCACTCGACGCACGCCACCTCGCGGTGTGGCGACATCTCGTACGCCTTGAGCTCCGGGCCCATGGTGTGGCAGCGACCGCAGAAATCCGCGGTCTCGGTCCACTGCACGGCGACGACCGTGCCGATCGTGGAAGTCGCGCCGAGCGCCGCGACGAGGATGAACAGGGTGAACAGCCCGCGGCGGCTCGACAGCGGCGGGTGGGGGATGCGCCGGAGGGCGCGCCCGATCACCCGCCGATTCCCTCCAGCGCGGCGCTCATCGACTGCGGGTCGAGGCTGCCGATCCGGAGCCTGGCGAGCTTGCCCGAGGAGTCGATGAAGAAGTGGGACGGGATGCCGAGGATGCGGTACTCGGCGGCCAGCCGTTCATCGGGATCGGGCACCGTCAGGTAGCTGATACCGACCCGCGTCGAGTAGTCGCGGACGGCAGCGGCATCCTCCGACATGAAGACCTGGAGGACCACGAGCCCCCGCGCCTCGAAGCTGCGGTACGCCGCCTCCACGTCCGGGTTCTCGGCGCGGCACGGCTGGCACCAGCTGGCGCCGAAGGTCAGCCAGACCGGGTGCCCGATGTAGTCGCTCAGGCGGACCTGGCGCCCGTCTGTGGTCGTCGCCGTGAAGTCCGGCGCGCGCTTGCCGACGACGGGAGCCACGCCCGACGCGGTGCCGCTGACCGACACGGCGGTAACGCCGCCGGCGGCCCCCCCCGATGCGCCCCGATCGGAGAGGAACGCGGCGGCCAGGATGACCCCCGCCGTGACGGCCAGGATCAGCAGGGTGGTGATCGCGCCAGCCGGGCGGCGACCGGTGGCGTGCTCGGCGGTGGCCCGTGCCTGGGCTCCAATCGCTCGCATCTCCTGGCTCCGTTCTTCCGGCCGTGGCCGATCTGCTAGTTCAGGCCGCTGTAGCTGTGGAGGCCGCCGAAGAAGAGGTTGCCGAAGTACGTGAACAGCGTCGCGGCGAACCCGATGACGAGCAGCCAGGCGGCTCGCGATCCGCGCCAGCCGCGGACCACCCGGGCATGGAGGTAGGCGCCGTAGATGAGCCACGTCACGAGCGACGCCGTCTCCTTGGGGTCCCAGCTCCAGTAGCTGCCCCATGCGACGTCCGCCCACACCGCGCCGAGCACGATGGTGAGGGTGAGGAAGGGGAAGCCGATCACGACGGAGCGGTACGAGATCTCGTCGAGCAGCTCCGGCCGCGGCAGCCCTCGCCGACCCGTCTCCGGCTGGATCAGGTGAAGGACCGCGGCCGCGAACGCGACCGAGAAGGTCCCGTAGGCGACGATCGCCACCGCGACGTGAACGGTGAGCAGAAGGTTGTTCTGGAGCGCCGGCACGAGCGGTTCGGACGCTGAGCGGATCGTGGTGGCGTACAGGAGCAGGGCCAGCGCGATCGGGAGCGCGATGAGTCCGAGGACGCGCTGATGGTACCGGCGCTCGAAGTACAGGTAGACCCCCGTGACACCCCACCCGAAGGCGACGGAGAACTCGTACATGTTGGCGAACGGTCCGTGGCCCACCGCGATCGTGCGGAAGAGGAGCGAGGCGGTCAGGAAGGCGAACGTGAGCCACGCGATCAACGTTCCGTACGTCGCCAGCCCGCTCGGGCCGCGCGTCCCGATCGTCACCGAGGCGCTGCCGCCCACGGGCAACGCGCCTGCGCCCGCACCCGCCGGCGCCAGGACCGCGCGCCGGTGCGCAACGCGCACGGATGCGAACGCGGCCCCGTAGCAGAGGAGCGCCAGCGCCGCCGACAGGAGCCCGGCGACGAAGCTGTACTCCGACATCTTGAACATGCATCCGTCCCTTCGTTCAGCTCTCTGCCCGACCCGCGAGGTCGCGGCGAAGGTCCTCGATGAGGCGCTGGAATTCGGACTGGAACGCGACGTCGTGGCGGACGAGCGCGCCGACCCGGACATCGGCCCCGTCGCGCGTGCCGCTGATCTGCGCCCAGATCCGCCGGTTCGGGAAGAAGAAGACGAGGCAGACCCCGAGCATCAGCGCGATCGCCCCGGACCAGACCAGGATCGCGCCCGGGTCGCGCGCCACGATGAGCCCGGTGAACTGGCGTTCCCGGACGAAGGTGACGTCGAGCGGACCGATCGTGGCCGGCTTGCCCTGGTCGATCACCTTGAGGTCGACCGGCGTCTGCGACCCGACCGGGTAGACCTCCACCTGGATCTGGCCAGGCTTGATCGTCGGGCTCACCTCGCCCGATGCGGCGGCGACGACGAGCACTCGAAGGCCCTGCTCGGCCAGCGCGATCTGCCCGACCGGCTCGCTCCCGTCGTTCGACCCGAAGAGCAGCGGGACGCCGCGGTCGAACAGGACGGTGCCGTTCGCGTCCGCGATCCGCATGGCCGCGGCCGGCCCGAAGAAGGACTGGTAGAAGCTGACGTCGCCGTAGCGCAGGGGCTGGTTCACGCGCACGGTCTGTGCCGCCACCTGCACCCCGTCCCGGTACAGGACGATGTCACTGGCGTAATCGCTCGGTGCCCCGGTCTCGGCGTTGTACGAATCGGTGAACGCCGTGGCCTCGAGCGTCAGGCCGGTCCCATTGCCCACCTCGACCAGCGAGCCGATGGGCGCCGCGAAGTCCCCGTTCCGGAACCCGAAGCTCGTCCCGACGATGACGCCACCGAGGACGAGGACGAGGCTGAGATGTGCGATGACCGTCCCGAACGGGGCCCACCGGAAGCGATCCGCGTAGACATGGATGCGGTCGTCCTGCATGACCACCAGGGTCCGGAACCGGCGGCGGCGCAGGGCGGCGACCGCGCGGTCCGCGGTCGCCCGGACGGGCTCCTCGCCGGCGATCGTCGCGCCCATCGCGGCATGATCGAAGAACGCCGGGCTCATCTCGAGGCGCGGGTGGGTGGCCTGGCGCCAGAGATGCGGCGCCCGGTTTGCGGAGCAGGCGACCAC